>JAEXEM010000162.1 GCA_023401045.1 Actinomycetes bacterium | reverse complement strand
CGTCGACCCCGCGCAGCTCGCGCTGCGCCGTCGCGAGGCGGTCACCGCCCGAGGCCCACAGCGTCTGCTTGATGCCGTCGAGCTCGGCCCGGGCCGCGGTCACCCGCGCCGAGGTCTCCGCGGCGAGCCGCTGCGCCTCGCGGTGCCGGGCCTGCAGGTCGGACTCGACGTCGCGCAGCAGCCCGAGCCGGCGCTCGTGGCGCCACAGTGCTGCCGGGGACGTCCCGTCGTCGAACCCTCCGACGGCGTCGACGACACGCAGCCGGGCCGCGGCCTCCTCGATCGCCGCGCGGTGCCCGCGGATCGGCTCGAGGGCCTTCACCTGCTGGCGGGCGGTGATCATCTGGTCGCGCGTGCCGGTGAGCTTGTCGAACTGCTCGACGACGGCGTCGGCCGTGGCGAACGTGTCCGGCTCCTCGAGGACCATCGCCTTGTACAGGGCGTCGACCGTCGTGATCTGCTGCCCGGCCTGGATGCGCCCGAGCAGGGCGACGGCCTTGCCACCGTCGCCCGCGGCGCCGATGCCGAGCGTCGAGTGCAGCCGCGCGGTGAACTCCCGGTCGGTGTCGAAGCACGTGAGACCGGTCGCCGCCACGGCGGCGCGTGCCAGCCGCTGGCCGGCGGCCGGTTCGAGGTCGCGCAGGTCGAGCTCGCCCTCGCGCGTCGCCCGCACCGCGGTGACGTCCTCGAGGGTGCGGGCCGTCGACGGCACGTACCAGGCGCGCACCGCGGTGAACCGGGTGCCCGACTGGTCGGCCCACGTCATCGCGATCGCCGACCACGTGTCCTTGCCGTCGCCGCGCAGCACCCGCTCCCGGGTGCCCTCCTCGGTGCGGGACTCGTCGAGCTTGCCGCGCGCGTACGATAGGATGTTGCGCTGGTCCTTGCCGCGGGGACGCCCGACGACACCGCCGTTCGACGCGCCGTTGAACGGCGTCGTGTGCGGCATGAGCAGCGCGATGTACGCGTCCATGAGGGTCGACTTGCCGGACCCGGACCCGCCGGAGAGCAGCGTCGCGGTCGACGCCAGCCGCACCCGGTGGTGCCCGTCGTACCCGCCCCAGTTGACGAGCTGCAGGTCGAGCGCGACCCACTGCTGACCCGTCGACGCCGCCGGGATGAGCCCGAACAGCGAGTCGACCATCGTCACGGTGCCGTCTCCTCGTCCTCGTCGGCGGACGTCTGCTCCGCCAGCGCCTCGTCGATCGTCCCCTGGCCGGGGATCTCCTCGACCACTCCGCCCGCGGCTGCGTCGCCCCGGTGGTCGGCCACCGCGGCGTCGGTCGTCCCGGTGGCGCGGGGCGCCTCGTCCTCGACCTTGGCGTCGTCCTCGTGCGCGGCGTCGTCCGCGCGGTCGTCGACGTCACCGTCCACGGCCTCGTCGCTGCCGGCCTCGGCCACGTCGGGGGCGTCGGACGCCCCGGCCCGGTCGTCGGCGACGGGAACGTCGTCCGCCTCCTCGCCCCGCGTGCGCAGCCAGTCGCGCAGCTCGGCGAGCCGCTCGGTGCTGAGGACGATCTCGACGAGCGGGGTCACGCGGTAGCGGCCCTCGGACTCCTCCTCGATGATCCCGTCCTTCGCCAGGCGGGCGACCGCGGTGCGGATCTCGCGCTGATGGCCGGCGACGTTCGTGTCGTCCGGGTCGAAGTACGTGAGCGCCGTCGCCTCGAGCTCCTCGACGTCGACGCGAGCGGACGTCTCGCCAGCACCGCGCTCGCGCTGGAAGACGGTGCGCAGGTGGACGAGGACGAGCGTCTCGGCGCGCGTGTACGGCTCGTCGCGCAGCAGCACGGGCACGTCGAGCTCGGCCGAGCGCACCTGCCGCTTGTACGCGATGCCGCGCTCGTGGTCGACGACGAGGTGGACGAACAGGTCGTGCAGCCGCGACTCGATGACCTGCTGGTTCTCCAGCAGGGTGCGCCACTGCGCAGGGTTGCGCTCGGCGAGCAGGAAGCGGCGCTGCAGCAGCCGGACGAGCACGCGGCGCACGTCGGCGTCGAGCGTGCCGGTGTCCCCGGCGAACAGCTCGGCGGGGTCGTCCTCCATGGCGACCGGCGCGATGAAACCGCCGGTCTCCACGTCGTCGTGCACGACGGTGTCCGTCATCGCTCCTCGTCCTTCGTCCTCGTCGTCGTCGCCGCGAACGCGAACCGGCGGCGGGTGCCGTCCGGCCGGACGGCGTCGACGAACGTCAGCTCGTCGCTCTCGGTCATGCCGCGCTGGTGCGCGAGCTCGAGCAGGCCCAGCAGGTCGACCGGGCGGCGCAGCTGCTCGGGTGCGGCCCGGAAGGCCTCCGCGACGTCGACCTCGGCGCCGTCGAGCGCGCGCAGGTGCGCGTCGAGGTCGGCGTAGTGCGGCCCGCCCCACGCGCGGGCGTCGGTGTCGGTCACGGGCTCGTCGTCGTCCCAGTCGGTGAGCGCCTCGGGTGCCTGCGGCGGGCGCACGTCACCGGGTGTCTGGCGCAGGTGCTCGACGTCGGCCACGGGCAGCCGGCGCAGCGGCCGGACGGCCTGCCCGCGCCGGGAGTCCGGCAGCCAGGCCTGCAGGCCCGTCATGACGTCGCGCAGCAGGTCGTCGACCTGCCGGTCGCGCAGCGGGTCGTGGTTGCGCACCTGCGCGGTGATGACGTACGACGCCTCGCGCTGCGCGGAGAGCACCTGCTCGAGCCCCTGCTCGATGCGGCGCACGACGTCGCGCAGCTCGGCACGCTGGGAGGAGGGGAGCCGGGCGGCGAAGCGGTGGCGCAGCACCGTGTCGAGCTGCGTCGACAGGTCGTCGAGCCGCTGCGGGTCGCCGAGCAGCCGCAGGGCACCGGTGAACGCGCGCCCCTCGGGGGTCGCGTCCATCACCTGCTCACCGCGCTGCAGGTACTCGCGCAGCACCTCACCGGTCGGTCGCTCGTCCTGGCGCAGCGCGGTGACGACGTCGCGCTGCATCGCCTTGATGGACTCCGCGACACGGGCGAAGTCCGCGGGCAGCTCGCGCACGAGGTGGACGACGTTCTCCGCCTCCTCGAGCAGCTCCTCGTCGTCGACCTCCTCGACGACGCCGGTGCGCTCCAGCCGGGCGATCTCGGCCTGCAGGCGCTTCACCTCGCTGTCGAGCCGGGCGATGCGGACCATGACGTCCGGGTCGGCGTCGAGCGCGAGCCGCTCGACGGCCTCGAGCAGCGTCCGCACCCGCGACTGCGACACCCGTGCCCGGGCCCCGCCGGCGCGACCGGCGACCTCGAGCGCCCCGACGGCGTGCGCGGACAGCCGGTAGACCTCGACGTCGTCGTCGAGCACGTGCCGCACGAGCCACCCGGCGTCGGCCCACTGGCGGCACAGGTCGCGTGCCGAGCCGACGGGCAGGTCGTCACCGTGCCCCGCCGCGCGCAGCTGGTCGAGGGCGTCGCCGACCTCGGTGTGCGCGTCGGCGACGGGCACGACGGGGCGCTCGGCGGTGAACACGAGCGAGAGCAACGAGACGACCAGGGGAGCGTGCCGCTTGTGCAGCAGGTCGAGCATGGGGTTCTGGAACGCCCGGACGGCTCCCAGGTACGCCCCTTCGGCACGAGTGATCATCGCGGGACAGCGTAGGTGGACGGCGGCGGTGCCCGGGACCACGACACCCTCTGCGCACCGTCGCCGACCCCTGTCCCGGCGCCCCGACAGGCGCCACGCCCCACCTCTCCGTACCGTGACGTCAACAGGTCGTCCGTGCGGGGGGTGGGGGCGTGAACCCGACGATCAGCGTGCTGTTCCGGGCGATCCCGTTGGCGATGGGGGCCGTCTGCCTGGCCTTCGGGCTGTACGTGCTCTCCGGCGGCGACGACCCCGGGCACCAGGTGGCCGGTCACGTCAACGTGGCGCTCACGGCGATCTGCATCGCGCTGTTCACGACGGCCGCGACGATCATCCGTCAGCTCGTCCACCGCTACGGACGGTTCTGGGTCGTCGCGCTGCCCGCGCTCGGGTACGCGGTGGCCGTCGCGACCGTCGTGTGGGGCGTGACGATCATCGGGCGTGGCGACGCGGCGCCCGACGTCGTCGCCGGGCACGTCGTCGTCGGCGTGGGGTTCATCGCCGCGTGCGTGAGCACCGTGGCCGCCGCGTCGACGAGGTTCGTCCTCATCTCCGCCGCCGCGGCGCGTCCCGTCGGCGGCGGCCCGCCGGACGGTGCCCACACCCGTGGCGTCGCCGCCGCGCTCGTCGCGGTGCCGGTCGTCCTCGCCCTCGTCGGCCTCGTCATCGCGTTCAGCCTCTACCTGCGCGGCGACTCGGCGAGCATCGTCGCCGGGCACGTGCTCACAGGGCTGTCGCTCATCTGCGCCGCGCTCGTCTCGCTCGTCGCGAGCATCGTGCGGCAGGTCCGCAACGAGTTCGGCGAGCCGGAGCGCTTCCGGTGGACGTGGTGGGTCGTCGCGATGGGCGTCATCAACGTCGTCCAGGGGATCGTCGTCCTCGTCGCGTCGGACGACCCGGCGCGGCTCGCTCCCGGCACGGTGCTCATCGGGCTGGGGCTCATCTGCTTCAGCATCCTGTCGAAGGTCGTCCTGCTCGCGCTCGTGTGGCGGCAGAGCTTCCCGCTGGCCGTGCGCATCCCGCTCATCCCGGTCGGCACCGCGCTCACGTGCCTGTTCTTCGCGGCGTTCCTCTTCGAGGCCACCGCGCGCCAGCCCGGGTACTTCGTCGGTGCGCACGTGCTCGTCGGGCTCGGCGCGGTGTGCTTCACGCTGTTCTCGATCGTGTCGATCCTCGAGGCCGGCACGTCCTCGTCCTCGTCCTGACCCCGTCTCGCGCGGGTGCCGTCACCCGACCGGGAACGTCACGCCCGTGAGGGTCTCGGAGACGGCCCACAGCCGACGCTGGACCGCCAGGTCGTACGACGCGGGGCTGGAGACGACGACCTTCGGGTACCCGCGGACCTCACCGCGGTTGCCGGGCCCGTAGTACTGCCCGCCGAGGACGGATGGGTCGGTGGCGGCGCGGACGGTCGGCAGCGCCCCCATCGCGGGCGGCTGGGTGAGCACGGAGGAGAACCAGTCGAGCGGCAGCCGTAGCGCGGCGTACGTGTCGCGGGTGAGTTCTGTCGCGGACATCCCGGGGTGCGCCGCGACAGCGACGGTCGTGCCGTGCGGCGCGAGCAGACGCTGCAGGTGGTACGCGAACATGAGGTTGGCGAGCTTGGACTGCCCGTAGGCGGCGATCCGGTCGTACGACCGCTCCCACTGCAGGTCGTCGAAGTGGATGGCGCCGCGCAGGCGGTGGCCCGTGCTGCTCACCGTGACGACGCGTGACCCCGGGACGGGTAGCAGCCGGTCGAGCAGGAGACCGGTGAGCGCGAAGTGCCCGAGGTGGTTGGTGCCGAGCTGGAGCTCGAAGCCGTCGGCAGTGGTGCGCCGCGGCGTGTGCATGACGCCGGCGTTGTTGACGAGCAGGTCGATGCGCGGGTGCGCGGCCCGCATGTCGGCTGCTGCCGCCCGCACCGACGCGAGGGACGTGAGGTCGAGGGCCTGGACGTGCACGTCGCCGGTGAGGCGGGCAGCCGCCTGCCTCCCCTTCTCGACGTCGCGGACGGCGAGCACCACGGTCGCGCCGTGCTCGGCGAGCATCCGGGCGGTCTCGAAGCCGAGGCCGGTGTTGGCGCCGGTGACGACCGCCACCCGGCCGCCCTGGTCGGGGATGTGCTGCTCGCTCCAGACGTCGTTCATGGTGCCCCCTGACGTAGCGGTGGTCGTCGTGAGCCACGAACATAAGGGACTGCCGGTCTGATAACAAGGGACCGACGGTCTGCAATGTACGGTGGGTCCGTGACCTCGACCTTCCAGCGGGCGCGGAGCGCGGAGCAGCGGGAGATCCGTCGACGCGCCGTCCTCGACACCGCCAGCGCGATGCTCGACGAGATGCCCGTGGCCGCGGTCAGCCTCAACGAGCTCAGCCGGCGCGTGGGCCTGGCGAAGTCGAACGTGCTGCGGTACTTCGAGTCCCGCGAGGCGGTGCTCCTCGAGCTGCTCGACGACTTCCTCGGGGAGTGGCTCGTCGACGTCGAGCGCGGGCTCGACGCCTGGGTCCGGGCCGGAGCGGGCGTCGACGAGCGGGCCGGGCAGGTCGCCGACGTCCTCGCCCGCTCGCTCGCCGACCGTCCCGTGCTCCTCGACCTGCTCGCGGCGCAGGGCGCCGTCCTCGAGCACAACGTCTCGGTCGAGGGGGTCAAGCGGCACAAGCGTGCCTCGCTCGCCCGGCTCGCAGCGGTCTCCGACCTCCTGCTGCGCCACCTGCCCGAGCTCGGCGACGCCGCGCAGTCCTACGGCCTCATGGCCGTCGTCTCGGCAGGCGCCGTCGCGTCGTACGCCCCGCCGCCGCCTGTCGTGCTCGAGGCCCTCGCCGACGACCCGGAGCTCGCGGTGTTCCAGGTGGACGTCGCCGGCGCGCTGCGAGACGTGCTGGGTGCGCTGCTCGTCGGACGGCTCCCGCGCGACTGAGGCTCCTGGCGGAACGCCTGAGGATGGCCCGGGAGTCCTCACGTCAACCGCGGACTCGCCGCGTCGCGCGCGATGCGCAGCGATGGGCTCGGTTCAGTGGCGAGCGCACGCTTGCGTCGACGTGCGGTACGGAGCGGGTGCGTGTCGACGGTGCGACGTCGCGATCCGGTCAGGTGCGGGCCACGGCATCGACGGCGTCGCTGAGCCCGCTCACCGTGTGCGGCCCGCTGGCGATGCGTTCTACGGTTGCGAGCGTGAGGCTCCGGGCCCCGGTGGCGGCGATGATCTCGCGAGGCGCGACGTAGAACGCCCACTGCGACAGGTCGAGAACGTCGAGGACGTCGTGGCTGGTCGCGGTCTGAACGGCGAACACGTAGACGTCGGCGTTGTAGAGCCTGTCTCCGACGAAAGAGCTCGCAGTCTCGTCGAGCAGTCGTGCACTGAGACCCGAGAAGCTGATTCGCGAGAGCCTCGGCTGCGCCCAGCCCTGGAGGTAGGCCGCCGACTTGACCTCGATGCGGACACCGTCCGGCGTCGTGACGTCGTACGCGTCCCACTCGACTCGTCGCACCGACCGGGAGCCGACGGCCCGTGCCACGATGAACTCCGCGAGGACTCCGCGCAGCGTGTTCGTGCGGAGGTCCGACATGGCCCACGACCAGAAGTCGCGGACGTTCACGCCGTCCAACCCGACGAGCGGCTCGTCGCCGTTGAGCACGTGAGCTTCCGGCGGGACGTGTGCGGAGTTCACCGGGGCATCATGCCGTGGTGTCATCGACGACGGTGAGGTCCGAACGAGGCGACGTTGAGGTGCTGCGGTGAGCGGCTCGGCCCGAGGGGGCTGATCGCTACACGTCGCGGGACACCGTGCGAACGCACCAAGAAGGCCCCCGATCTGCGTCTCCGCAGTTCAGGGGCCTCTGGTCGCTGTCTCAACGAGTGTCCGGAGGGGGACTTGAACCCCCACGCCCTATACGGGCACTAGCACCTCAAGCTAGCGCGTCTGCCATTCCGCCACCCGGACAGGTGGTCGTCGAGCGGTTCTTGCGAACCCCTCGGCGCGGCAGAAAACATAGCACGGTCCGGGCGTGGATCCCGCATCGGGGGTCGCGCGCACGGCCGCCGACGGTTCGAGGACGGGGATCCGGGCGGGTCGTCGCGCACCACGACGTCCGGAGCGGCAGACTGCTCGTGACGGACGTCACGCACGGGCGAGGAGGGCATCGATGGTGGACGCGACGGGTGCGCGCTCGTCGGTCACGCCGCCCGGGCCTGTCGCGCGCAAGGTGGCCGGCGGACGTCGGAACCCGGCCGTCACCGGCCAGGAGGAGACGGCGCCGCGGTGGCTGCGCCGGTCCGCCGGCGTCTCGTGGCGGCTGCTCGTGCTCCTCGCGGCCATCGTCGTCGTGTTCTACGCCACCTCGCGGATCATGCTGCTGTTCGTCGCGGTGTTCCTCGCGCTCGTCTTCACCGCGGTGCTGCGCCCGCTGGTCGAGCTCATGGCGCGCGTCATGCCGCGGGCGCTGGCCACGGCGCTGTCGCTGCTCGCGGGCATCCTCGTGTTCGTCGGCATGCTCACCTACGTCGGGTTCTCCGTCGCGACGCAGTGGAACGACCTGAGCAAGCAGTTCGAGACCGGCATCAAGCAGATCACCGACTTCCTCGAGAGCGGGACGCTGCCGTTCACCATCACGAACGAGCAGATCGCCGAGTGGATCGACAACGGGCTCAAGTGGGTCCAGGACCACGCCGGCGACCTCGCGAGCCAGGCAGCGGCGAGCGCGGGCTCGGTCGTCGAGGGCTTCACCGCGCTCGCGCTCGCGGTGTTCTGCACGATCTTCTTCCTCGCGCGCGGCGCGGCGATGTGGACGTGGTTCCTCAACCAGCTGCCGGCGCGCGTCCGCGACGGGTGGATCACCGCGGGCAACGCCGGCTGGTACACGTTCTCGGGCTACACGCGCGGCACCGTCATCATCGCCTTCACCGACGGCGTGCTCGCGTTCGTGCTCCTGTCGGTGCTCAAGGTGCCGCTCGCCGCCCCGCTCGCCGTGCTCGTCTTCATCGGGGCGTTCATCCCGCTCATCGGTGCACCCGCGGCGATGGTCGTCGCGATGATCGTCGCGCTCGCCGCGAACGGTCTGTGGTCCGCCGTGATCGTCGGGGTGGGGATCGCCCTCATCGGCCAGCTCGAGGGGCACGTTCTCCAGCCGCTCATCATGGGCAGGCAGGTGTCGTTGCACCCCGTCGTCGTCGCGCTCGCGGTCACCGCGGGCACCCTGACGGCAGGCATCCTCGGGGCCGTCATCGCGGTGCCGCTCGTCGCGGTCGCGTGGTCGGTCTTCTCGCACCTGCGCACCCTCGACCCGCCGATGTCGGAGGTCGGCCCGGACCTCGGCCAGGAGCCCGAGGAGCCGGACGCCCTCGAGGCGGCGGACGGGCGGACCGCCGGCGACTGACGGACGCGGTTCGAACGTGTGTTCGATATGCTGACGGCATGGCCGCCGCGACGATCCTCCACGCGGACCTCGACGCGTTCTACGCGTCCGTGGAGCAGCTGCTCGACCCCACGCTGCGGGGTCGCCCCGTCGCGGTGGGCGGCAGCCCGCGCGGCGGCGTCGTCCTGGCAGCGTCGTACGAGGCCAAGGCGTACGGGGTGAGCGGGGGCATGCCGGGCTGGCGCGCGGCCCGGCTGTGCCCGTCGCTGCGTTTCGTCCCCGGGCGGTTCCGGGAGTACCAGCCGCTCGCCGACCGCGTGATGGAGATCCTCGGCGACGTCACCCCGCTCGTCGAGCGCATCTCCATCGACGAGGCGTTCCTCGACGTCAGCGGCTCGACGCACCTGTTCGGCCCGCCGGCGCAGATCGCCGAGCTGCTGCGGCGGCGCGTGCGCGAGGAGGTCGGCCTGCCGATCTCCGTCGGTGCCGCCCGCACGAAGCACCTCGCGAAGATCGCGTCGCAGGTCGCCAAGCCCGACGGGCTCGTCGTCGTCGAGCCCGGCGCGGAGCGCGAGTTCCTCGACCCGCTGCCCGTCGGGCTCATGTGGGGCATCGGACCGGTCGCGCGGGCACACCTCGCCGAGCGGGGCATCACGACGATCGGCGAGCTCGCGCGCACCCCCTCCGGCGCCGTCGAGCGCATCCTCGGGCACGCCGTCGGGTCGCGGATGTCGGCGCTCGCGCACGACGAGGACCCGCGCCGCGTCGCCGGTGCCGGGCGTGCCCGGTCCGTCGGGGCACAGTCCGCGCTCGGGCGCCAGACCGCGACGCCCGAGCTCGTGCGCGAGGTGCTCAGCCACCTCGCGGACCGTGTCGCCGGCCGGTTGCGCGCCAAGGGCCGGGCCGGGCGCACGGTCACCGTGCGCGTGCGGTTCCCCGGCATGCGCTCGGTCACGCGGTCGCTCACGCTGCCGGGTCCCGTCGCGACGACCCTCACGCTCACCGAGGTCGCCGAGCAGCTCGTCTGGCAGGCCATCCGCGACCAGCCGGGGGACAGTGCCGAGGTGACGCTGCTCGCGGTGTCCGTCTCGGGGATCGTCGACCAGGAGGCGCTGCAGCTCGAGCTGCCCCTGCACCCGGACGACCCGCGGCGCCCGGGTTCCGAGCACGGGGCCGCACGGTGGGCCGTCGACCGGTCCGTCGACGAGGTGCGCCGCCGCTTCGGGCCGCGTGCCGTCGGGTACCTGCCGGCCGCCATGCCGCGCACGAGGACCGTGCCCGACGAGTTCCGCGAGCTCGCCGAGCACGACCTGTGACCCGACGCGACCCGCTGCCGGCGGGTCGTGCCGTTCTGCCCTCAGCAGACGACGACGCCACGGGCCCGGCCGCTCGCTAGGTTCGGGCCATGGAGCCAGGGCAGCCCGCACCCGTCCGCAGCCGCCGCCCGTCGGCCTGGCGGCGCACCATCGGCGGCCTCCTGCGCGCCGCACGCGAGTCGCGCGGGCTGCGGCTCGTCGACGTC
>JAEXEM010000110.1 GCA_023401045.1 Actinomycetes bacterium | reverse complement strand
GGGGGGGGGCGGGCGGGGGGGGGGGGGGGGGGCGCCCCCCGGGGCCCCCCCCCCCGCTACCCGCCCTGCTGCCGCGCCGGTCAGGTGCCGTCCACGCCGGCGACGCTCAGCGTCGTGCTGCCATGTGGCGGGCACCGCGCAGCCCGAAGACGACGGCGGGGCCGATCGTCGAGCCGGGTCCCGGGTAGGTGCGTCCCATGACGGACGCCGACGCGTTCCCTGCCGCGTACAGGCCGTCGATGACCGTGCCGTCCTCGCGCAGCGCCCGGCCGTGCTCGTCGGTGACGACGCCGCCCTTCGTGCCGAGGTCGCCGATGACGACCCGGTACGCCGTGAACGGGCCCTTCTCGATGGTGCCGAGGTTGGGGTTGGGGTGGACGGTCGGGTCGCCGTAGTAGCGGTCGTAGGCGGAGTTGCCGCGGCCGAAGTCGCCGTCGACGCCGCTGCGTGCGAAACCGTTGAACCGCTCGACCGTGGCGCGGAACGTCTCGGGGTCGACCCCCATGGCCTCGGCGAGGCCGGCGAGCGTGGAGGCCTTCACGACGATGCCCTCGGCGGCCATCGCCTTGTTGGCGCGCGGGTCCATGGCGAACATGCGCAGGTAGCGGCGGCCGTTGCGGGCGTCGAAGACGATCCAGTACGCGCCGTCCTTGTCGTGCTCGAGCATGTGGTGCCCGAGGTCGACGTACGACTCCGACTCGTTGGCGAAGCGTGCGCCGCGGGAGTCGACCATGAGCGAGTACGGCATGGACCGCTCGCCGACGATGAACGCCGGGTTCCCGCCGGCGGGGGCGGCGGCGGAGGCTCCCCACCAGGCGTCGTCGAGCAGCTCGAGGGCCGCGCCGTGACGGGCGGCGACCTCGATGGGGTGCCCGACGTTGCCGGGGTTGCCCGAGGGGTTGCCGTCGATGCCGTGGTGCTTGCGGCGCCACTCGACGTTGGCCTCGAACCCGCCGGAGGCGAGCATGACGCCCCGGGTCGCGCCGATGCGCAGGGTGCGGCCGTCCTTGGTGACGGTGACCCCGACGACGCGCCCGTCCTCGACGAGGAGGTCGTCCATGGGGCACTCGAGCCACATCGGCACGTGGTGCTGCACGACGACGGCCCGGCAGAACGACGTCATGAGGGCGTTGCCGATGCCGACGAGCCGCTTGCCGGTGACGACACCGCCGAGGGCTCGGAAGACGACCTGGGCGCCACGCACGAACCCGCTGGGTGTCGACCACGCGCGGCCGAGCAGCCACACGTCGTCGGTCTTCGCCGGGAGCGGGATCGCCCCGCGCAACGTGCTCCACCACGTCCCGAGCGTGCGGGAGTCGAGCGGCTTCACCTCGACGGCGCGGCCGATCTTCCCGCCGGGCAGCTCGGGGTAGTAGTCGGGGTAGTCGGCGGCGCGGACGAAGCGCATGCCGTGCTTCTCGGCGGTGGTGACGAAGTCCTCGACGCCGTCGACGAACGCCTCCTTGCGCGCGCGGCTCGTCGCACGGCCGGCGTCCCCGACGGTCTGCTCGAGGTAGGTGAGCGCCTCGTCGCGGGAGTCCCCGGCGCGGTCGCGGCGCATGAGCGGGTTGTCGGGCAGCCACATGCCGCCGCCGGACATGGCGGAGCTGCCACCCCACTTCTCGGTGCTCTCGACGAGGAGGACGCTCAACCCCTCGTCGACTGCTCCCATCGCCGTGGCGAACCCGGCCGAGCCGGTGCCGACAACGACGACGTCGTAGGTGTGGTCGAAGGACTGGTCACGCTGGGGCACGTCGGGTCACGTCCTCTCGTAACCGGACACCATTGTCCGGATGGCTACGATGCCAATATGCCCACACCCGGTGGACGGGTCAACAGGGGTCCGGCCGCAGCCGCCGAGAACCGTCGCGCGATCCTCGCCGCAGCGCGCCGGCTGTTCAGCGCGCGCGGGTACAACGTCCCGCTGCACGCGATCGCCCGGGAGGCCGGGACCGGCCAGGGCGTGCTCTACCGGCACTTCCCCACGCGGCTCGACCTCGCGCTCGCCGTCTTCGAGGGGCACTTCGAGGAGCTGACGGAGCTCTCCCGCCGGGACGCGCCGGACGCGTTCGTCCGGCTGTGGTCGCGCCTGCTCGACCTCGTCGTCGAGGAGTCGGCGTTCGTCGAGATGTTCGTCGACGCGCGCCGCTCGATGCCCGACTACGACGGCGCCGAGCGGCTGCGCGGCCTCGTCGAGGCGACGCTGCCGCGCGCGCAGGACGCCGGGCTCGTCGGGGCGCACCTCACGACGGCCGAGGTGCTGCTCGCCGTGCGGATGGCGCACGGCGTCGTCGTCACGAGCGTGGGCGACGAGGACGTGCGGGCCGTCGTCGACCGCGTGCTCCGGCTCGACGGGCCGACCGGCGTGCCGGAGCGTGCCTCAGGGGCGCGTCAGGAGCAGTAGTCGCACACGCCCGTGGCGGGCAGGTTCGTGAAGCACGTGGGGCACACCGGGGCGACGGGCTCCGGCTCCGCGGCGCGCGCCGGCGCCTTGCGGGTGCGGGGGGTCGTCGTGCGCGGGGTCGTCGCGCGGACCTTCGCGGGCTTCGTGCCGGTGGCCGAGGCCGCGGTCGTGCGTCCGACGCCCGGCTCCGTCACGTCGAAGCCGCGCTTGCGCATGATCCCCGCGGCGAGGGGGAGCGAGCCGGCGATGTCGTCGGAGGTCGCCAGCCGTCCCGTCGCGAAACGGTGCGCCACGCCGACGACAGCAGGCAGGTCGTAGGAGCGGCCGTCGTGGTGGAGGACCCACTGCGGCTGCGGCGTGAAGCCGTACACCGCGCAGAAGGCTTCGCCGCCGCGCTGGTCGTACTCCTCGATCGCCTGGATGACATGCTGCCGGGACACGGAGGAGAAGGTCGCCACGTCACCGAGGGTAGTTCCCTCCTCCCGGCGTTCCGCCCCCGCGACCGGTCAAGGTGACGCAGGACTCAGGTCCCCGACGCGCCCGGCGCACCGGCCGCCGCGAGGAACGGCTCCACCGCCGCGTACCAGGCCTCCGGACGGTCGCGCCGCACGCAGTGCCCCGCCCCCTCGACGACGACGGTGCGGACGAGCGGGTTGTCGAACCCCTCGGGGCGCGGTGCCATCGGGGCGTCCGGGGGCAGGACGAGCAGCGTCGGGACGGCGAGCGCACCGAACGCCTCCTCCCAGGCGCCGTCCCCGAGGAACATCCCGCGGCGCACGTACTCCCGGTCGACGCGGCCGCGGCTGTCGGCCCACGCCTGGATCTCCGTCTCGCTCCACGGCGTCTCGCGCCGCATCCGCTCGACCTCGGCCTGCCGGTCGCGGGCGGCGGCGTCGAGGCCGCCCTCGATCGCGGCGACGAAGTCGGGCGCCGGGGTGTGGCTGCCGTGCGGACGGGCCGGGTCCTCGAGGACGAGCGCACGGACCTTCGCCGGGCGGGCGAGCGACGCCCGCAGCGACAGCAGCCCGCCGAGCGAGTGCCCGACGAGCGCGACGGGCTCCGGCTGCGCGTCGAGGACGTCGAGCAGGTCGTCGAGCATGACCTCGGGGCTGCGCGGCAGCTCGTCGTCGGTGAACCGCGGGGACGTGCCGTGCCCGCGCAGGTCGAGCGCGTGCAGGTCCCACGTGCCGGCCCAGCGGTCGACGAGGTCGGGCCACGTGCGCCCGTCGTCGGTGAGGCCGTGGACGAGGACGACGACGGGGGCGCCGCGTCGGCCGGACCGGTGGACGGTGATCGGCTCCCGGCCGGCGGTGGCGCTGCTCATGGCCGAGAGGGTGCCACGTCGTGCCCACACCCGCCGGACGTCGGCGCCGTCAGCTCGCGAGGGCGACGACCGAGGCGACGGAGATGGCGACGACGACGGCGTTGAAGACGAACGCCGCGAGCGCGTGCCCGGTGACCGTCCGGCGCAGGGCGCTGCGGGTGACCTCGACGTCCGTCGTGCCGAACGTCGTCGCGACGGCGACCGCGACGTAGAGGTAGTCCGCGAAGACGCGCGGCTCGTCACCGGCGAAGCGCAGGCCGCCGTCGCGCAGGTCGCGGCGCAGGTAGTCGATGGCGTACGTGACGACCATCGTCACCCACGCGCTGACGACGAGGACGATCCCGCACGCGACGAGCACCGGCTGCGGGAGGCCGCTCGGGACGGCACCGGCCTGCGGCAGCACGACGACAGCCGTCACCATCGCCCCGAGCCCGACCGCGAGCGCGGCTCCCGCACCGGGTTCGGTGAGCAGCAGCCAGCGGTGCACCGGGCCGCGCCGCGGCATCGCGGCAGCGGCACGCGCGACGACGTCCGGCCCCGCCGGGAGGTAGACGGCGAGCGTGAGCACGACGTACAGCACCTGGTAGCCCGCCATGCCGACGAGCAGCCCGTCGACGAGGGTCCACGATGCCCCGCGGTCCGTCGCCCACCCGCCCAGGCCGAGGACGATGCCGGTGCCACCGCCGACCGAGGACCGGACGGTCTCGGTGAGGAGCAGGTCCCTCAGCCGTCGCACCGCCCCACGCCCGGTCGCCGCGCCGCGGCGCCCAGCCTGCCGTACGACGCCCGTCCGCTCCCCTGCCACGGCCCGGACCCTACGGGTGGGCGGGGCCGGCGGCGCTCGCGTGATCTGCGGGGTTGTGCACCCGGGGCGGTGCGCCCACCCGCTGCGGCGACGGGCCGGGACGGGTGACCCGCCTGGTCGAGGGCGGCGACGCCCCCGCCGGGAGGTGGACGACGGTGACGCCGTGGCGCTCCGACGGCGGGCGCGTCCGGGAGCCGCGTCCGCACCTCGGTCCGCTCTCCGGGTGCGACCCGATCGGGCTCACCCGATAGTGGACCGGGCACGAGCCGTCCCCGGACGGCCGCCGACGAACCCGACCACAGGAGCGTCCTCGTGACCGACACCACCCCTGTCCAGCCCGGCGCCCCCGGCGCCCGGCCCGCACCGCTCGAGGAGCCGACCGAGCCCCGCGAGCCGCTGCCTCCGAAGGACTCCCAGGACGGCCCCGCCGCCGTCTCCCCCACCGGCCGCCCGTGGGGCGGCGACCCCGCCACGCGCTCGCAGGACGGCGCGTACCTCACGACCGCCGGCGGCGTCCCGCTGGCCGACACCGACCACTCGCTCAAGGCCGGGCGACGCGGTCCGACCCTCCTGCAGGACCACCACCTGCGCGAGAAGATCACGCACTTCGACCACGAGCGCATCCCGGAGCGGGTCGTCCACGCCCGCGGTGCGGCGGCGCACGGCCGGTTCGAGTCCTACGGGACGGCGGCGAAGCTCACCTGCGCGCAGTTCCTCCAGAAGGACGTGACGACGCCGGTGTTCGTGCGGTTCTCGACGGTCGTCGGGTCGCGCGGCTCGGCGGACACCGTGCGCGACACCCGCGGCTTCGCGACGAAGTTCTACACGTCCGAGGGCACGTTCGACCTGGTGGGCAACAACATCCCGGTGTTCTTCATCCAGGACGCCATCAAGTTCCCCGACGTCATCCACGCGGTGAAGCCGCACCCGGACGTCGAGATCCCGCAGGCGCAGTCGGCGCACGACACGTTCTGGGACTTCGTCTCGCTGCACACCGAGGCGCAGCACCACACGATGTGGAACATGTCCGACCGGGGCATCCCGCGCTCCTACCGGACGATGGAGGGCTTCGGCGTGCACACGTTCCGGCTCGTCGCCGAGGACGGCTCGACCTCGCTCGTGAAGTTCCACTGGAAGCCGAAGCTCGGCGTGCACTCCCAGACGTGGGAGGAGGCGCAGCTCACCGCGGGCACCGACCCGGACTTCCACCGCCGCGACCTCGCGCTGGCCATCGAGCACGGTGCGTACCCGCAGTGGGAGCTCGGCGTCCAGGTCTTCCCCGACACCGAGGACGAGACGTTCGAGGGCATCGACCTGCTCGACCCGACGAAGCTCGTCCCGGAGGAGCTGGCGCCGGTGCAGCCGATCGGGCTGCTGACGCTGGACCGCAACCCGCGCAACTACTTCGCCGAGACCGAGCAGGTCGCGTTCCACGTGGG
Source organism: Actinomycetes bacterium (assembly GCA_023401045.1). GTDB lineage: Bacteria > Actinomycetota > Actinomycetes > Actinomycetales > Cellulomonadaceae > Cellulomonas. The sequence goes on along the minus strand of JAEXEM010000110.1, from coordinate 3,481 downwards.
GCACCTCGTGCGCGGCATCGACGTGACGAACGACCCGCTCCTGCAGGGCCGGCTGTTCTCCTACCTCGACACGCAGCTCAGCCGCCTCGGCGGGCCGAACTTCACGCAGCTGCCCATCAACCGCCCGCACGCCCCGGTCAACGACATGCTCCGCGACGGCATGCACCAGACCGCCGACCACGTCGGCGTCGCGCCGTACAAGCCGAACAGCCTCGACGGGGGGTGCCCGTTCCACGCCGGGGCGGACCTCGCGTTCATCGACGTGCCGGCGAAGGTCGCCGAGGGTGTCAAGGAGCGCGCGAAGCCCGCCTCCTACGACGACCACTACAGCCAGGTGCGGATGTTCTGGCGCAGCCTCACCCCGGTCGAGAAGGCGCACACCGCGCAGGCGTACACCTTCGAGCTCGGCAAGTGCTTCGAGCAGGCGGTCAAGGAGCGTCAGCTCCAGGCGCTGGCGAACATCGACGCCGAGCTCTGCGCGACGGTCGCCGCGGGACTCGGTCTGCCGGCCCCGAAGCCGACCGTGAAGGTGCCGGACGTCGACCCGAGCCCGACGCTCTCGCAGGTCGGCAAGCAGTGGCCGGTGGACGGACGGGTCGTCGGGCTCGTCGCGGACCCGACGACGGACCTCGACCTGCTCGTCCAGGTCCGTGACGCCCTCGCCGCCGCCGGGGTGCTGCCGCTCGTCGTCGCACCCACCGGCGGGCCGCTCGACCCGAAGCGGCCCGACCTCGTCGCGCAGCGCACCTGGCTGACGGCGGCGTCACCGGAGTTCGACGCGCTCGTCCTCCTCGGTGCCGCGGCACCGGCACCGGACGCGCTGCCGTCGTTCGACGCCAAGGCCGGCGCCCCCGGCACGGGCGTCGACCCGCGCGTCGTCATGCTCGCCCAGCAGGCCTACCGGCACGCCAAGCCGGTGCTCGCGGTGAGCGCGGCGACGACCGTCATCGACTCGACGAACATCGACCCGCAGGCCCCGGGCGTGCTCGTCGGCGACGACCCGACGGTCCTCGTCGAGACGCTGCTCGCGCAGCTCGCGGCGCACCGCGTGTGGGAGAGGTTCCCGGTCGCACCCGTGGGGTGAGGCGCGTCGGCTGCGCGCACCCGGTCGGGTGCGCGCAGCCGTGCGCACCCGGCACCCGTCAGGCCGCTGCGGGCGGCGGGTCGTCGGGCGGCTGCACGGCCGGGGCGTCGACGTGGGCGGCAGGGTCGGCCTCGTCCCGCGCCGTCCCGGGGACGAGGTCGCGGGGCTCGAGCACGACGACCACCGTCTCGGTGCGGCGGTGCGCCGCGAACGCCGCGAACTTCGGGTCGAACCGCAGCCATGTCCGCCACAGCCGGTCGTGCTCGTCGGGGCGGGCGGCGCGGGCGCGGACGGCGCGCGTGCCGTCCGGCAGGTCGACCGTCGTGTCGGGGTGCGCCTGGAGGTTGAGCCACCAGGCAGGGTGGCCCTCGCCCCAGCCGTTCATCGCGACGGTGACGACGTTCTCGCCGTCGAGGGCGTACGCGACGATGACGTCGTGCTCGCGGCCGCTGCGTCGCCCGACGGTGCGGAGCACCATCGTGCCGAAGCGGTCCTCGCGCGGCGGCCACAGACCCCGCCGGCCACGGGTGAGGCGCACGATCCCGCGGTGCACGACCCACGCGGTGCGGATGAACCAGCGCGGCGGCAGCCACGGCCGTCGACCCTGCTGCGGCGGTGCGGACCCGGTCCCTGCCATGACGTGCCCCCTCGGACGTCCCCGGCGCCCGGACGGGCGTCGAGGCGCACGCTACCGAGCGGATGAACCGGACATCCAGACCCCGGGGTCGCCCGCTCGTCCCACCACGGGCGGACGAGGACCGCCGCGCGCCGGGACCGTCGGAGGATCCGCCGGCCGGTCCCGGAGACGTAACGTCACCGGGTCGCCGCGGCCGGCCCGTCCGTCCGCCGGCGCCGAGGGCCGGCACCGGACCGTCCCACGACCGAGGGAGCGCACGTGCCGGGCTGGATCGAGGCGTCGTTGCTCGACAACGCGTACACCGCGGTGGGGCTCGTCGTCACCGCCGTCGTCGCGGCGCTCGCCGCCCGCCCGCTGGCTCGCCGCGCCGGGGTGCCCGCCCTCGGGGCCGCCGCGTGGCTCGTCGCGCTCGGCGTCGTCGTCACGCTGACGATGACGCCGGGGACGTCCTGGGTGCCGGTGACCGAGCGCACCTGCTCGCTGACGACGTGGTCGCCGCTGGAGCCGGGCTCCCTGCTGGGGGTCGACCAGCGGGGTGCCAACGTCCTGCTCCTCGTGCCGCTCGGCCTGCTCTCCGCGCTGCCGCGTGCCCGTCGCACGCTCGCGGTCGCGCTCGGCACCGCGCTCGCCCTGCCGTTCGTCGCCGAGACGTTCCAGTACCTCGTGCCGGGGCTCGCGCGGGTGTGCGACGTCGAGGACCTCGCCGACAACCTCACCGGCGCGGCCGCGGGTGCCGTGGTCGGGCTCGTGCTGCGGGCGTGGTGGGTGCGCCGCTCGCCGGGCCGCGTGACGACCGACGCGTCCGAGGCGGTCGGGACGCGACCGTCGGCCTGACGTCACCCGTCAGACGCGCTCGACCGGCTGCCGGAGGATCGTGCGGAGCCGGTCGGGCGCGGTGCGACGCGGGTCGTTGAGGTAGATCTCGTGGTGGCGCCCGGTGGGACGCAGGCCCTGCGCGGGCAGCCACTCGTCGTGCAGCGTCGCGAGCAGCGGACCCTCGTCGTCGTAGGGGCCGACGTGGAGCACCTGGACGCACAGGCCCTCGTCGAGCGTCCCGACGCGCAGCGCGTCGAGGAGGGGCGCCCGGCCCTTGGCGGCGACGTCGGCGCGCGCGGCACCGACGTGGACGTCGGTGAGCCAGTCCGGGACGAGGCTGAGCATCGTCCAGTCCCACGTGCCCTTGTCGCGCCGGTCGGTGAAGGCGGCCATGTCGTCGGCCCACCACAGCCCCTCGAGCGGTGGGACGGTGTGGTCACGGCCGAGCTCGCGACGGCCGACGGCCTTGAGCGCGTACGCCACGGGGTAGAGCGTGCGCAGCGCGTCCTCGTACGCCGGTGACGTGTTGGGGTCACCGTGCCCGTCGACCATGAGGTAGCGCAGCGGCGGCACGGTGACGAGCCGGAACGACCGCGTCGCGGAGTACGACGGGACCTCCCGGCGCAGGTCGACCTTCATGACCCGACGCTAGCGACGCCGCCGCGGTCCGGCCCGTCGTCGACGGGTCAGCGGTGTCCGGGCCCGTCGACGCCCCGGTCACACGCTGCTGCGGGCACGGGTCCGATCGGTCCGGGACGTACCGGCGCGCAGGAGCACCACCGCGCCCCCGACGAGTCCGGCCGCACCGAGCACGACGGCGACGACCGCCCCGGCCAGACCGTTGCCGGTACCGACGCCGCCCGCGGCCTGCGCGGCGTGCAGACCGCCGACGGCGACGGCGAGGACCCCGGTGACGACGGCGGCGGACGCACGTGCCCCCGTGC
>JAEXEM010000094.1 GCA_023401045.1 Actinomycetes bacterium | reverse complement strand
GTCGGCGTCCGGACGGACCGGGAGACGGCGTCGAGCTCGTGCTGCACGGAGGCGCGGATCCGGCGCTCGGCCCGACCGACACGGCCGCGGGTCCTCGCGGCGGGCGTGTCGTCGGGGCGCGGGGGGCGCGGGGTGGGGAGGGGGGTGATCGGGGGACGCGGGCGAGTGGTGGTCGCGGTCACGAGAGGGTCCTCGGGAGGGTCGGGTGCTGTGCCTCCACGGTAGGGAGGCAGCGCACCGCCCCGCGCGGGACGATGGGCCCGGTCCGGGCCGTCGACGGCGGTCGGCAGCGGCGGTGAGCAGCCGGCGGCCGGCGGGGGCCCGCCGGTGGACGTCCGGGGTGGGCCGGTGCGGCCGGGAACGACAACGGCCCCGGCGGACGTACCGCGGGGGCCGTTGGTCGGTGGCTCCGACCGGCGTCGATCCGGTGACCTTTCGATTTTCAGTCGAACGCTCTACCAACTGAGCTACAGAGCCTCGATACGAGGGAGCCGACCTCTCGGTCGGCCCTCGCAGCGACCCCGACGGGACTTGAACCCGCGACCTCCGCCGTGACAGGGCGGCGCGCTAACCAACTGCGCTACGGGGCCTCGTGAATGGCCTGAGCCATCCGGAGACTACCTGCTGTACTGCTGTCCGTACCCCCAACGGGATTCGAACCCGTGCTACCGCCGTGAAAGGGCGGGGTCCTAGGCCGCTAGACGATGGGGGCGGAGTCCGCCCCTGACGTCGAGGCGTCGGAAGACCGGTGATGAGCATACGGGGTGCCGGCCGGAACTCCAAAGCGGGTCCCGCTGCACCGGGGGTGACCTGCGTCGCAGCGCTCGGCGGCCGTGGCCCGGGCGGGTGCCCGGTCGGGCGGGCGGGCAGGACGGGCAGGATGGGTGCGTGGTCGAGATGACGCGCGAAGACTTCGAGGACGCGGTGCGCGACGCGCTGGACGCGATCCCGCCTGAGCTCGCGGCGATGATGGACAACGTCGTCGTGCTCGTCGAGGACGAGGCGCCGGACGACGAGCCCGACCTGCTCGGGCTCTACGAGGGCACACCGCTCACCGAGCGCGGCGACGCCTGGGCGGCCGGCTCGCTGCCGGACCGCATCTTCGTCTACCGCCTCCCGACGCTCGCGATCTGCGAGGACCGTGACGAGGTCGTCGAGGAGGTCGCCATCACCGTGGTCCACGAGATCGCGCACCACTTCGGGATCGACGACGCGCGGCTGCACGACCTCGGGTGGGGCTGACGTCCTTGTCGGCATCGTCGAGCATGGTTAACATCGGCATGTGACGATGAATCAGGCGACGGCACCCACCCACGTCCACCCGGGCACCGGCGGCCACCCGCACGCCGAGGTGGTCCGTGTGCTCGACGCCCTCGCCGACCCCACGCGCCTGACGATCGTCCACCTGCTCGCCGACGAGGGCCGGCGGGTCGTCGAGCTGACGACCGCGCTCGGCCTCGCGCAGTCCACGGTCTCGGCGCATCTCGCGGTGCTGCGCGACGCCGGCCTCGTCACGGCGACCCCCGAGGGGCGCGCGACCCGCTACGGCCTGGCGGACACCGAGATCGACGAGGTGCTCGCCGCGACCGAGCGGCTCGTCGCCCGGCGCCGCGCGGACGGGGCCTGACGTGGGCGCCGGGCACCACCACGGTCCTGTGAGCGGGCGTCACCGCCGCACCCTCGCGGCGGTGCTCGCGCTCACCCTCGCCGTCATGGTCGTCGAGGTCGTCGGCGGCCTCCTCTCCGGCTCGTTCGCGCTCGTCGCCGACGCCGGGCACATGCTCACCGACGCCGCCGGGCTCGCCGTGGCGCTCGGCGCGAGCGTCCTCGCGGGGCGACCGCCGACCGCGCGCCGCACCTTCGGCTGGCAGCGCGCCGAGGTCCTCGCCGCGCTCGTCAACGGCCTCGTCGTGGCGACCGTCGGCGTCCTCGTCCTCGTCGAGGGCGTCCGGCGCACGCTCGACCCCACACCGGTCGAGGCGGTGCCCATGCTCGGCGTCGCCGTCCTCGGCCTCCTCGTCAACGGTGTCGGGCTGGTCCTGCTGCGGCGCGGCCAGGGGGAGTCCCTCAACGTGCGCGGCGCCTACCTCGAGGTGCTCGGCGACGCGCTGGGCTCGGTCGCGGTCGTCGTCGCCGGCGTCGTCGTCCTCACGACGGGTGCGGTGCGTGCCGACGGCATCGCGTCGGTCGTCATCGGGCTGCTCGTCGTGCCCCGCGCGGTCGTCCTGCTGAGGGAGGTCGCCGCCGTCCTCATGGAGGGCACCCCGGCGGGGGTCGACCTCGACGTCGTCCGCACGCACATCGCGGGCGTGCCGGGAGTCGTCGGCGTGCACGACCTGCACGCCTGGACGATCACGTCCGGCGTCCCGGTGCTGTCGGCGCACGTCGTCGTCGACGGGGACGAGCTCGACCGGGAGGGGACCGGCCGGGTGCTCGACGACCTGCGCACGTGCCTGGCCGGGCACTTCGACGTCGAGCACTGCACGTTCCAGGTCGAGCCGGCGCCGTGCCCGGGGGAGCAGGGGCTGCACGCCTGACGCGGCGGCCCCCGTCGCCGCCCACCGGTACCGTGGCCGCCATGGTGCGAGTCGGTGTGGTGCTGCTCCCGCAGGAACGCTGGCAGCAGGCGCGGCACCGGTGGGTGCGCGCCGAGGAGATGGGCTTCGACCACGCGTGGACGTACGACCACCTCGCCTGGCGCGACCTCGCCGACGAGCCGTGGTTCGCGACCGTGCCGCTGCTGGCGGCGGCCGCGGCCGTGACGACCCGCATCGGGCTGGGCACATGGGTCGCGTCGCCGAACTTCCGTCACCCCGTGCCGTTCGCGAAGGACGTCATGGGCCTCGACGACGTCTCGGGCGGACGCTTCGTGCTCGGTGTCGGCGCCGGCGGCGAGGGCTGGGACGCGGGTGTCCTCGGCCCGGCTCCCTCGCGGGGGGAGCGCACGCGCCGCTTCGGGGAGTTCCTCGACGTGCTCGACCGGCTGCTCACCCGGCCCGTCACCGAGCACACCGGCGAGTTCTACGAGGCGCACGCGGCGCGGATGGTGCCCGGCACGATCGCCCGCCCGCGCACGCCCTTCGTCGTCGCGGCGAACGGGCCGCGCACGATGGCGCTCGCGGCCCAGTACGGGCAGGGCTGGGCGACGTACGGCCCGGGCGGCGGTGTCGGCGACGGCGTGGACGAGGCGGACGCCCAGGAGGCGTGGTGGGCCGGCGTCGAGCGGATGGTCGCTCAGTTCGACGAGGTCGCCGCGGGGCGCGCGGTCGGTCGCTGGCTCAGCCTCGACGGTGCGCCCCGGTTCTCGCTGTCGTCGGCCGCCCTCGCCGTCGAGGGGGTCGAGCGGGCCGCCGCCCTGGGGTTCGGGGACGTCGTCGTGCACTGGCCCCGCCCGGCGGGTGTCTACGCGGGCGCGGAGCGCGAGCTCGAGCGGTTCGCCGCCGAGCTGCCGAGGCTGCAGGCGCTGCCGGTCGCGACGCGCTGACCACCCGCGCGCCCGGCGACGTCAGGCCGTGGCGCGTCGGTGGGCGTGCCAGGCGCTCTCGACCATGTCGGCCGGTGTGTGCCGCATCGCCCAGTCGAGGTCCCGCGCGGCCGCCTCGCCGGAGGCGACGATGCGGGCCGGGTCACCCGGGCGCCGCGGCGCGACCTCGGGGGTGAAGTCGATGCCGGTGACCTCCGCGACGGTGGCCATCACCTGGGCGACGGACATCCCGTCGCCCGAGCCGAGGTTGTAGACCGGGTCGAGCGAACGGTCCGCGGCGAGCGCTCGCGCCGCGGCGACGTGCGAGCGTGCGAGGTCGGCGACGTGGACGTAGTCGCGCACGCAGGTGCCGTCGGGCGTCGGGTAGTCGGTCCCGTTGATCCGCGGCGTGCGGCCGGCGGCGAGCGCCTCGAGGACGAGCGGGAAGAGGTTGTGGGGGCTGGAGTCGTACAGCTCCGGGGTGCCGGAGCCGACGACGTTGAAGTACCGCAGGGAGGTGTGGCGCAGGCCGGTCGCGACGCCCTGGTCGCGCAGCAGCCACTCGCCGACGAGCTTCGACTCCCCGTACGGCGACTCGGGGGCGGTCGGGGTCGCCTCGGTGACGAGGTCGACGTCGGGGGTCCCGTAGACGGCCGCCGAGGAGGAGAAGACGATCCGCGGCACGTCGGCGGCGGCCATGGCGCGCAGGAGCCGGGCGGTCCCGGTGACGTTCTGCTCGTACGTGTGCAGCGGGCGCTGCACCGAGACCCCGGCGTACTTGAACCCCGCGAGGTGGACGACGCCGGTGACCTCGTGCTCGGTGAGCGCGGTGCGGACGGCGTCGACGTCGAGGACCGTGGCGCGGACGAACGGCACGTCGGCGGGCACGAACTCCGCGTGCCCGCTCGACAGGTCGTCGAGGACGACGGGTGCCAGGTCCGGGTCGGCCTCGGCGGCCTCGCGGAGCGCGTGCACGACGTGCGAGCCGATGTAGCCCGCGCCACCTGTCACCAGCCACGTCATGTCCGGAGGATAGCCGACAGCCGCGAGGATTCCCACATGATCGAACAGGCTCGATCAGAAATCCCCACATGGACGGCGGTCCGGGGGGCGACGGCGGGACCGCGGGCCGCAGGCCGCGGCGTCCGGGCGCTCGGAGGGTGGCGCGCCCCGATCCCGCGTACCCTTCCACCACCAGCGGAGATCCCGGTGGCGACCGGCGGGCGGGGAGACGGCAGGCGTGGTTCGCGGGATGTCGGCACAGCTGCGGTACGACGCGACCGCGGCGCGTGCGAGCAGGCAGGTGCTCCGCACCTACTCCACCTCGTTCGGGATCGGCACGCGGCTGCTGCCACCACGGCCCCGCGCGGACATCGCGGCGGTGTACGCCCTCGTGCGGCTCGCCGACGAGGTCGTCGACACCTACCGCGGCCCCGACGCCGCCGAGGAGCTCGACGCCCTCGAGGCGCAGACCGCCAAGGCCCTCGTCACCGGCTACTCGACGAACGTCGTCGTCCACGCGTTCGCCCGCGCGGCCCGCCGCACCGGCATCGGCCACGCCGAGCTCGACCCGTTCTTCGCCTCGATGCGCGCAGACCTGTCGGTCCAGGAGCACGACCGCGCGTCCTACGACACGTACGTCTACGGCTCCGCCGAGGTCGTCGGCGTCATGTGCCTCAAGGTGTTCCTCGCCGCCGAGCGCCGCGGCGGCGAGCCGCTCACCGAGCCGCCGCCGCGCGCCGTCGCCGGTGCGCGCGCCCTCGGGGCGGCCTTCCAGAAGGTGAACTTCCTGCGGGACCTCGGCGCCGACCACGGCGACCTGGGGCGCAGCTACCTGCCGGGCGTCGACGCCGACCGGCTCACCGACGCGGACGTCCGTGCCGTGCTCGACGAGATCCGCGCCGACCTCGCGACCGCC
>JAEXEM010000086.1 GCA_023401045.1 Actinomycetes bacterium | reverse complement strand
GCACGGGGTCGGCGACGAGCGCGAGCTCGGCGCGGGGGTGGCCGGCGACCGTGGCCGCGTGCACGGCCCCGATCCGTCCGGCGCCGATGACGGCGAAGCGCAGCATCAGGTCCTCCTCGACCTCGTGGGGGCGGCGAGGGCCGCGCTGCCGTGACCCTCGCCGGGTGCCGCCGCGCGCGGCGGTCAGCTCAGGCGCCGGTCGAGGTCCGGGAAGGCGGCACGGTAGTCGGCGAGCAGGGACCGCGCGACGCCGACCGAGTCGACGAGCGGGTGCAGCGCGAACGCCTTCCACGCGAGCTCCGCCGACCCCTCGAGGGCGGCCGTGATGGTGAGCCGCTCGACCGCCTTGACGGAGGCCATGAGGCCGAGCATGTGGGTCTCGAGCGGGGCGACGGGCCACGGGTGCACGCCGTCGGCGTCGACGACGCACCCGACCTCGACGACGGCGTCGTCGGGCAGCTGCGGCACGAGGTCGCCGTTGCGGACGTTGAGGATCATCGTCGCGTGCCGCCCGGTCGCGAGGGCCGCCATGAGGTCGAGCGCGACCTGGTGGTAGCCGCCCTCGGCGTCGTGCGGGTCGCGCTCGTCGTCCTCCTCACGGCTCTCGGCCATGTAGGTGGCCTCGCGCTCGCGGTGGGTGTCCTGCCAGGTCGCGTAGGGGTCCCCGGCCTCGGCGGCGGCCCGGTAGAAGGCCTCCTGCTGGTGCCCGAGGAACTCCCCGCGGGTCTGCGCCGCGGCCCGGATCCGGGCCGTCGCCTCGCGCGGGAAGTAGTAGTAGTAGAGGTACTCGTTGGGCAGCGCGCCGAGGGCTCGCACCCAGTCGAGCCCGAGCAGGCGCGCCTCCTCGATCGTCGTGAGCGTCGTGTCGTCGGCGAGCAGGCGGGCCAGCCCGTCCTCGCCGTCGACGTCGAGCCGGCGCAGCCAGCCGAGGTGGTTGAGCCCGACGTAGTCGAACGGTGCGGGCGACGACGGTGTCGACGTGGGCCGGTGGCCGACGGCGCTCGAGGCGCGGCGCATGAGACCGATCGGCGTGTCGCAGATGCCGACGACGCGGTCCCCGAGCACGGACCGCATCGCCTCGGTGACGATGCCGGCCGGGTTGGTGAAGTTGATGACCCAGGCGTCGGGCGCGACCGCCCGCACCCGGCGGGCGAGCTCGACCATGAACGGGACCGTGCGCAGCGCGTACGCGAGCCCGCCGGGGCCGATCGTCTCCTGCCCGAGGACGCCGAGGCGCAGCGCGGTGCGCTCGTCGAGGATCCGGCTGGCGGTCCCGCCCACGCGGACGGCGGCGAACACGAAGTCCGCGCCGCGCAGCGCCTCGTCGAGGTCCGTCGTCGCCACGACGCGCGGGGCGTGCGGCGTGCGCTCGGCCATGCTCCCCAGCACGCGGGAGATGACGTCGAGGCGACCGGGGTCGACGTCGTACAGCGCGACCTCGTCGATCCGGACGGGTGCGCCCGCGCCCGAGACGGCCTCGTACACCTGGGGGACGCGGAAGCCGCCGCCTCCCACGATCGTCAGCTTCATGCGGTGATGACCTCCACGCCTGCGTCCCGGAACGCGCGCAGCGTGCCCGGGTCGACCCCGTCGGTGGTGACGAGGCTCGAGATGTCGTCGGCGCGGCACACGCTGAGGAGGCCGGCGCCGGGGAACTTCGAGGGGTCCGCGAGCACGACGGTGCGCTCGGACGCCGCGATCATGCCCTTCTTGACCGGCACCTCGATGCCCGTCGAGTCCATGACGTGCCCGTCGGGGCTGATGCCCGAGGTCCCCATGAAGCAGATGTGCGCGCGCAGCTGTGCGAGCGCCTGCTCGGTGAGGATGCCCACCATGGAGTGGTAGTTCTTGCGGACGACGCCGCCGAGGACGATGAGCTCGATGTCGTCGTCGTCGCGCAGCTGGTCGACGACGGCGAGGCTCGAGGTGAGGACCGTGATGTTCTTGCCCCGCAGGTGCCGGGCGAGCATCGCGGTCGTCGTGCCGATGTCCATGAGCACGACGTCGCCGTCGTGCACGAGCTCGGCGGCGCGCGCGGCGATGCGGTCCTTCTCCTGCTGCCACTGCACGGCGACGTCGGCGAAGGGCACGGCGTCGGGCTCGACGCTGCCGCCGCCGCGGACCCGCTTGAGCAGGCCCTCGGCGCTCAGCGAGTTGAGGTCGCGCCGGATCGTCGACAGGGACACGCCGAACCGGTCGGCGAGCTTCTCGACGGAGACCTCCCCCGACTGCTGGAGCAGCCTGAGGATCTCTGCCTGACGTGTGGCAGTGAGCATGTTGGCGATGCTAGCAGTCATAACAGTGCAAGAGCGAGCACTCGTACAGGCTCTTTGTCTCCGAACTGTGATCGAAGATGCTTGAAACTGGTGTCAGCGCGCAGTTATGGTCCTCGGCAAGGTCGCAGAGCCGCGACCACCGGAGGGCGCTCGCGCCTGTGGTGCACGAGGAGGTCATCATCGGGACGACATCGCCGCCGGCCGCCGGTGAGCCCGTCCTCGACGTGCTCATGGCCGGCCCGGTCTTCTTCGACATCGTCTTCACCGACCTGCCCGCCCCGGTCGTGCCCGGCCAGGAGGTCTGGGCCGCCGGCATGGGCTCCGGCCCCGGCGGCATCGCGAACCTCGCGGTCGCCGCACGCAGGCTCGGGCTGCGCACCGGCCTCGCCGCCGGCTTCGGCGACGACGCGTACGGCCGCTGGTGCTGGGACGTGCTCGCACGTTCGGAGGGCGTCGACCTGTCCCGCTCGCGGATGCACGAGAGGTGGCACACCGCGGTCACGGTCTCGATCGCCATGGACGGCGACCGCGCGATGGTGACGCACGGCCACGAGTTCCCCGTCGGTGCCGACGACCTCGTCGGCGCGCCGCCCGCGACGCGCTCCGCGCTCATCGAGCTGCCGTCCGGCCCCCTCGAGCACGAGCCGTGGTGGCTGCGGTCCGCACACGCCGGCGCCCTCGTCTTCGCCGACATCGGGTGGGACCCCACCGGCACCTGGGACCGGGCGCGGCTCGAGCCGCTCGCGTCGTGCCACGCGTTCTCGCCCAACCAGGTCGAGGCGATGGCGTACACCCGCACGGACACCCCGCAGGCCGCGCTGTCCGTGCTGAGCGAGCACGTGCCGCTCGCCGTCGTCACCCGTGGGGCCGACGGTGCCGTCGCGCACGACGCGACGACCGGCGAGACCGCGAGCGTGCCGCGCGTCGAGGTGCACGCGATCGACCCGACGGGAGCCGGCGACGTGTTCGCCGCGGCACTCGTCGTCGGCACCCTCGCGCAGTGGCCGCTGGCCGACCGGCTCGCCTTCTCCGCGCTGTGCTCCGCACTCGCCGTCCAGCAGTTCGGGGGCTCCCTCGCGGCACCCGGCTGGGGCGACATCAGCGACTGGTGGTCCGTCGTGCGCGCCGGCGGCGACCGCGAGCTCGTCCGGCGCTACGGGTTCCTCGACGACGTCGTCCCCACGCACCCCGCCGCGCGGGTGCGCCGGGCCGACGCGACCCTCACCGTCCACTCCGACCTGCCGGAGCCGCCCGGCCCCGGCACCCCGCACTCGGTGCAGGCATGAGCACTCACCGATCCAACGAACCGTCCCCCCCGGTTCCCCGACAGAAGAGGAAGACGATGACAGCACCGTCCACGCCCCGGCGGATCGGGCTCGCGGCGATCGCCGTGGCCACGCTCGCCGTCGCCGCCTGCGCCCCGGGCTCCGGCTCCGGGTCCGACCCCGAGCCGAGCAGCGACGCCGGCGGCATCACGACCGACATCGCGAGCCTCGGCGACGTCACCCTGACCGTGTGGGACCAGGAGGTCCGCGGCGGTCAGAACGAGCAGATGGAGAAGCTCAACGCGGCGTTCGAGGAGAAGTACCCGAACGTCACGATCGAGCGCAACTCGCAGTCCTTCGAGGACCTCGGCACGACGCTGCGCCTCGCCCTCACGGACAACGACGCCCCCGACGTCGTCCAGGCGAACAACGGTCGCTCCACGATGGGCGCGTTCGTCGAGGCCGACCAGCTCCTGCCGCTCAACGAGTACGCCGAGGCGTACGGCTGGTACGACCGCTACGGCGAGAGCGTCCTCACGTACTCGTCGTACTCGGCCGACGGCAAGGAGTTCGGCGGCGAGAACCTCTACGGCCTGGCCCAGGTCGGCGAGGTCGTCGGCATCTTCTACAACAAGACGAAGCTCGAGGCGCTCGGCCTCGACCTGCCCGGCACCTGGGACGAGTTCGAGGACGCGCTGGCGGCCGCGAAGGCGGCCGGCGAGATCCCGGTCCAGCTCGGCAACGTCGACGGCTGGCCCGCCATGCACGTCTTCGGCCCGCTGCAGCCCGAGTTCGTCGACGTCGAGGACATCGTCGCCCTCGGCCTCGGCAACCCCGGCGCGTCCTGGGAGTCGCCCGAGAACGAGGCGGCCGCGGCCAAGCTCCAGGAGTGGGTCGCCGCCGGCTACTTCAACGACGGCATCAACGGCACCGACTACGACGCCGCCTGGCAGGCGCTGACCGAGGGCCAGGGCGTCTTCCTCATCGGTGGCTCGTGGCTCGCCGCGGACCTGGGTGACGCGATGGGCGACGAGGTCGGCTTCTTCCTGCCGCAGACCTCGTCCGGCACGTACGCCACCACGGGTGCGACCGGTCTGCCGTTCGCGGTGACGAAGGCCTCCGACGCGCCCGACGTCGCGGCCGCCTACATCGACTTCATCACGAACGACGACGCGATGGAGATCCTCGCCGAGACGGGCAACATGCCGGTCAACCGCACGGCGGAGCTCGCCCCCGCCGACGGCGTCCTCGGTGACGTCTACCGCACGTGGGACCAGGTGACGACGCAGGGCTCGGTCCTGCCGTACCTCGACTGGGCGACGCCGTCGTTCTACGACACGCTCGCGGCCGCTCTGCAGGACCTCATCGCGGCGCAGGTCACCCCGGCCGAGTACCTCGGCACGCTCGAGGCGGACTATGCCGACTTCACCGGCTAGCGAGCTGGTCCGGGGGCGGGCGGCGCCGCCGCCCGCCCCCGGGCGCTCCCGGTCCCGTCGTCGGTGGTGGGTCCCGCTCGGGTTCCTGCTGCCGGCCGCGGTGTTCTACGGCGCGTTCATGCTGTTCCCCATCGGGCGCGCCGTGCAGATCTCGATGTACGAGTGGGACGGGCTCGGCGTCGGCACGTTCGCCGGGCTGTCGAACTACGTCGCGGTCGTCCAGGAGCCGGCGCTGCGCGCCGCCTTCGGCCACGCCCTCGTCCTCATCGTCTTCTACTCGATCATCCCGCTCGCCATCGGGCTGGTGCTCGCTGCGACGCTGCACCGAGGGAACGTCCGCGGGCTGTCGTTCTTCCGCACCGTCGTGTTCCTCCCGCAGGTCGTCGCGATGGTCGTCGTCGCGGTCGCCTGGCGGCAGATCTACGCACCGAACGGTCTGCTCAACAGCGGTCTGAGGGCCGTCGGGCTCGACGCGCTCGCGCGTCCCTGGCTCGGTGACTACACGTTCGCGCTGCCCGCCGTCGGCTTCATCGGCACGTGGGTGTCGATGGGTCTGGTGACGGTGCTGCTGCTCGCCGGCATGGCGCAGATCCCGACCGAGCAGTACGAGGCGGCCCGCCTCGACGGCGCCGGTGTCGTGCGGGAGTTCTTCACCATCACCCTGCCGTCGGTGCGCGCGCAGATCGCGGTCGCGCTCACGCTGACGATCATCGCTGCGCTCAAGACGTTCGACCTCGTCTACGTGACGACGAGCGGCGGTCCCGGCGGGTCGACCACGGTGCCGTCGTACGAGGTCTACCGGCACGCGTTCCAGCTCGGCGAGGTCGGCATGGCAGCGGCGGTCGGCATCACGCTCACCGCGCTCATCTTCCTCATCAACCTGGTCGTCAACCGGCTGGGGGACAGGTCGGCGTCATGACCATCTCGCGCACGGAACGTGCCGCCAACTACCTCGTGCTCGGCCTCTTCGCGCTGTTCGCGCTCGGTCCGGTCCTCACGATCCTCGTGACGGCCCTCGGCCCGGAGAACGCGGCCGCCGCACGCGAGGGCGGCCCGATCCACTGGGGCAACTTCCTCGCCGCGTGGGAGCAGGGGCGCTTCAGCCAGTACATGCTCACGTCGGTGATCGTCTCGACGACCACGGTGTCGATCGCGCTCGTGTGCTCCGTCATGGCCGCGTACGCGCTGGGCACCATGACGTTCCGCGGGCGCGAGGTCGTGTTCTACGTGTTCCTGCTCGGCATCATGGTGCCGAGCGAGGCGATCATCGTCCCGCTCTACTTCGACATGAGGTCGCTGGGGCTCACCAACACCCTGTGGGCGATCGTGCTGCCGCAGGTCGCGCAGTCGATCGCGTTCGGCACGTACTGGATGCGCGCCTACTTCCGCGGGTCGAGCGCGTCCCTCGTCGAGGCCGCGCGCATCGACGGCGCCGGGTCGCACCGCATCCTCTGGCAGGTGCTCGTGCCGATCGGCCGCCCGGCCATCACGACGCTCGTCGTGCTCACTTTCATGTGGACGTGGAACGAGTTCCTCATCCCGCTGGTGATGTCGCCGCGCGGCACGGTGCGGACCGCACCGCTGGGCCTGGCGTTCTTCCAGGGCCAGTACGTGCAGGGGACGGTCCTGCTCGCCGCGGCCGCTGTGCTCGTGGCGCTGCCCGTCGTCGTCGTCTACCTCTTCCTGCAGCGGCACTTCATCAAGGGCATGATCGAAGGGGCGGTGAAGGAGTGAGAGAGGTACGGATCCTGCCGACGTCGCAGGACGTGGCCCTCGCGGCCGCGGACCTCGTCACCGAGCAGGTGCGGAAGGTGCCGGCGAGCGTGCTCGGGGTCGCGACCGGCTCCACCCCGCTCGGGCTGTACGCGCACCTCGCGCGGCGCGCCCGGGACGGCCTGTCGTTCGCGGGCTGCCGGGCGTTCCTCCTCGACGAGTACGTCGGGCTGCCGCCGGAGCACCCCGAGCGGTACCGGAACGTCGTGCTGCGCGAGCTCGCGGGGCCGGTCGGGCTGCCGGCCGACGCGGTGCACGCGCCGGACGTCGACGCGGTCGACCTCGAGGCCGCGGCCGCGCGGTACGACGCGGCGATCGCTGCGAGCGGCGGCATCGACCTCCAGGTCCTCGGCCTGGGGGCGGACGGTCACGTCGCGTTCAACATGCCGGGGACCCCGCCCGACGCGCCGACGCACGTGACGACGCTGTCGGAGCGGACGCTGCAGGACAACGCCCGGTTCTTCGGCGGTGACGTCGGCAGGGTGCCGCGCCGTGCGCTGACGCAGGGGCTCGCGACGATCGCGCGCGCGCGTCTGCTCGTGCTCATGGTGACGGGGGAGGCGAAGGCGCCGGCCCTCGAGGAGCTGCTGCGCGGCCCTGTGGGGCCGCACGCCCCGGCGACGGCGCTGCGCACCCACCCCGGTCTCGTCGTCCTCGCGGACGAGCCCGCCGCGAGCCGGGTGCTCGCCACCGCGTCCGGGACCCGCTGACCAGGCACGACGAAGGAGAACGACCATGGACCACGCCTCGATCACCTGGGGCATCGCCCCCATCGGCTGGCGGAACGACGACCTGCCCGAGCTCGGCGCCGAGAACACCCTCGAGCGGGTGCTCGACGACATCGTGACGTCGGGCTTCGCCGGCACCGAGGTCGGAGGGTTCTTCCCCTCCGCGGACGAGCTGAACACCCAGCTCCAGGCCCGTGACCTGCGCATCGCCGCCCAGTGGTTCTCCTCCTACCTGGTCCGTGACGGTCTCGACGCCGTGGCCGCCGAGTTCCGCCGCACCTGCGAGTACCTGCAGGCCGTCGGCGCCCGGCGCGTCGTCGTCTCCGAGCAGACCAGGTCCATCCAGCAGCTCCCCGAGAACGTCTTCGGCACCCGCCCGAGCCTCGACGACGCCGAGTGGGAGGTCCTCGCCCGCGGGCTCGAGGCCCTCGGCGAGATCGCCGTCGAGCACGGCCTGGTGCTCGTCTACCACCACCACATGGGCACGGTCGTGCAGACCGCCGAGGAGACGGCACGCCTCATGGCCGCCACCGACCCGGCGCGTGTCAGCCTGCTGTTCGACACCGGCCACATCCACGTGTCCGACGGTGACGTCATGCCGCTGCTGCGCGCGCACGTCGACCGGGTGCGCCACGTGCACTTCAAGGACGTGCGCGCCGACGTGCTCGCCGCCTGCCGCCAGAAGGGCGCGTCCTTCGTCGAGTCCTTCCTCGCGGGCATGTTCACCGTCCCCGGTGACGGCGCCATCGACTTCCGCGAGCCGTACCGCCTGCTCCTCGAGCACGGCTACCGCGGCTGGATCATGATCGAGGCCGAGCAGGACCCGGCGGTCCACGACCCGCTGGAGGCCGCGCTCACCGCCCGGGCGTACGTCGACGGGACCCTGCGCGCGCTGTGACCCCCGCCCGGCGGGCGGGCGCGGTCCGGCCGCCCGCCGGCGCGAGGTGACAATGGTGGCGTGACCGCCGAGAGAGCGCCCCGAGTCGCCATGCTCTCGGTGCACACGTCCCCGCTCGAGCAGCCCGGGACGGGCGACGCCGGCGGCATGAACGTCTACGTCCTCGAGCTCGCGCACGCGCTCGCGGCCCGGGGCGCACGTGTCGAGGTGTTCACCCGGGCCACCCGGTCGGACGTCCCGGAGACGGTGGTGCTCGACGGCACCGACGCGGCAGGCCGCCCGCTGCCCGAGGCGGAGTCCCGCGCCGTCCTGCTCGCCGACGAGGTGCCCGCGGGGGTGACGCCCCCGGTGCTCGTCCACCACGTGCCCGCGGGCCCGTTCGAGGCCCTCGACAAGAACGACCTTCCGGGTGTGCTGTGCGGCATGGCCGCCGGCGTGCTGCGGTCCGAGGCCGCCCGCCGGCCCGGGTGGTACGACGTCGTGCACTCCCACTACTGGCTCTCCGGTCAGGTCGGCGCGGTGGCCGCGCGGCGCTGGGAGGTGCCGCTCGTCCACACCGCCCACACCCTCGCGAAGGTGAAGAACGCGAACCTCGGCCCCGGTGACGCACGCGAGCCGACGGTGCGGGTCGTCGGGGAGGAGCAGGTCGTCGCCGACGCGGACGCGCTCGTCGCGTCGACGCGTGAGGAGGCCGACGACCTCGTCGCGCTCTACGGTGCGGACCCCACCCGGGTCCACGTCGTCGAACCGGGTGTCGACCTCGACCGCTTCCGCCCGGGCCCGCCCGGGGCGCGCGCGGAGGCGCGACGGCGGCTCGGCCTCCCGGCCGACCGTCCCGTCGTCCTGTTCGCCGGGAGGGTGCAGCCGCTCAAGGCGCCCGACGTGCTCGTCCGGGCGGCGGGCGTGCTGCGGGCGACCGGCCGTCCCGTCCCGCTCCTCGTCGTCC
>JAEXEM010000453.1 GCA_023401045.1 Actinomycetes bacterium | reverse complement strand
AGCGGGGGCGGGGGCCGGGGGGGGGGGGGGCGCGGCCCGCCTCGGCCTTGGCGCGTACGTACCCGGGGTCCGCCAGCAGGCGGGCGGCCGTCCGCGGGTCGGTCGGCAGGTCGATCGTGACGTGCAGCTGCACCGTGCGCTCCCCGGGGCGGCGACGTCCGGCGCCCGCGCGGTGCGGGTGTCGACGGGGCGCCCGCCCGCGCGTCCCGTCGGCGTCGAGCCTAGCCGCCGCTGCGTACCCTGGGGACCGTGTCCACCCTGAGCGACCTCGTCGCGCGCCACGGTGCGCTGTCCGCCCCCGACCTGGAGTGGCTGCACCTCCTCGTGGGTGACTGGCAGGTCGTGTCCGACCTGGCGTTCGCCGACCTCGTGCTGTGGCTGCCGACCGCGGACGACGACTTCGTCGCCGTCGCGCAGTGCAGGCCGTCGACCGGTGCCACGGTGCACTACGACGACGTCGTCGGCTCCCGCCCGTCGGAGGGGCAGCGCGCCCAGCTGCGCAAGGCCCTCGAGGAGCAGGCCCCGCAGCGCTCGCGCGAGCCCCGCTGGTTCGGCTCCTACGCCGTCCGCGAGGAGGCGGTGCCCGTCGTGCGGGAGGGCCGCTCGATCGCGGTCCTCGCGCGCCAGACGAACCTCGGCGGTGCGCGGACGCCCTCGCGGCTCGAGCTCAACTACGTCGAGGCGGCCGACGACCTCTTCGGGATGGTCGCGCGCGGGGAGTTCCCGGCGCCCGACGCCCCCACCGGTCCCCGCCGTGGGGCGCCGCGCGTCGGCGACGGGCTCGTGCGGCTCAACGGCGAGGGCGAGGTGCTCTACGCGAGCCCGAACGCCCTGTCGTGCTTCCACCGCCTGGGTGCCCTCGGCGACCTCGTCGGGCGGTCGCTCGTCGAGGTGACCGCCGACCTCATCGACCAGGACTCCACGGTCGACGAGTCGATGCCGCTCGTCCTCATGGGGCGGGCGCCGTGGCGCGTCGACGTCGAGGCCCGGGGAGTGGCGCTGTCCCTGCGTGCGGTGCCGCTGACGGAGCGGGGCGAGCGGACCGGCGCGGTGCTGCTGTGCCGTGACGTCTCGGAGCTGCGGCGCCGGGAGCGCGAGCTCATCACCAAGGACGCGACGATCCGCGAGATCCACCACCGCGTGAAGAACAACCTCCAGACGGTCGCCGCGCTGCTGCGGCTGCAGTCGCGGCGCATGAGCTCGCCGGAGGCGCGCGAGGCGCTGGGTGAGGCGATGCGCCGGGTCGCGACCATCGCCCTCGTCCACGAGACCCTCTCCCAGACGCTCGACGAGAGCGTGCCGTTCGACGACCTCGTGGGTCGCAGCCTGCGCCTCGCGGCGGACGTCGCGACGGCCGGTGCGAACGTCCGCACGACGGTGCGGGGCTCGTTCGGTGCGGTCCCGGCCGAGGACGCCACCGCGCTGGCGCTCGTGCTCACCGAGCTCGTGACGAACGCCGTCGAGCACGGGCTCGCGGGGCGGGACTCCGGGACGGTGGAGATCGTCGTCGAGCGCGAGGGCAACGACCTGCGCGTCGAGGTCGTCGACGACGGTGCCGGGCTGCCGGAGGGCAAGGGGGCCGGGACGGGGCTCGGCACCCAGATCGTGTCGACGCTCGTGCGCAACGAGCTGCGTGGCTCCATCGTGTGGCGCACGGGTGACAGCGGCGGCACGTCGGTCGTCATCGAGGCGGTGCTGCGGCAGGGCAGGGACGCCGCGACCGTCGCCTGAACGTCGGGCCGTCGACGCGCGCGGCCCCCGGTGAGCGCGGCCCCCGGTGCGTCCGGCTCCCGGTGCGTCCGGCCGCCGACGGGTGCCCGGACGACGACAGGGCCGACCGCGACGCGGTCGGCCCTGCTGTTCGTCGGGTGCGGCCGGGTCAGCCCGCGCGGCGCTGACGAGCGGTGCGGCGCTTGAGCGCGCGACGCTCGTCCTCCGAGAGGCCGCCCCAGACGCCAGCGTCCTGGCCGGTCTCGATGGCCCACTTGAGGCACGTGTCGACGACGTCGCAGCGCCGGCACACGACCTTCGCCTCCTCGATCTGCTGGAGCGCAGGACCCGTGTTCCCGATGGGGAAGAACAGCTCAGGATCCTCGTCGAGGCAGGCAGCGCGGTGGCGCCAGTCCATGGTGCATCTCCTTGGGCGCACGCCGGCGTGCGCGCTCGTGAGGGCGCGCGGCAGCGGGCGTGAAGTGGGTGGTGGGGGACGTGCTGCTGACAAGCCTCACATCCGGCGAGGACACCGCACAAGGGTTACGGCGGGGTTTCGATACCGTAACGGCTGAGGCGTTCGTCACACCCGTTGGCGGGGTCGCGGCGTGGCGGGAGGCCCCCGGCAGGTCGCGGGAGGTGCCCGTCGTGCATATGTCCAGGTCAGCGGCACGTCGTCCGCCACAGGCGCCTGACCTGGGAATTCGCTGTGGAGCCGGGGTGCGGGCCGGTTCGGCGCGGCCGTCCGGTGCCCGTCGTGACGCATCTCCGTGACCGGGCTCACGCCGTGTCGCTGCACCCGGTCGTGCACTGCGCCGGTGCGTGCGTGGTCAGGAGCACCGCCAGGATCTGGTATGAGGCGCGCGTCACCCGACCGGCCCAGGTCGTGGGGCCGGTCCACGCACGCGGACGCCCTAGGGTCGAGCCATGCCCAGCCCGTCCCAGGCCCGTCCGGGCGCCGGTCGACCGGCCGCGCGCCCTGTCCTTCTCGTCGTCGCCTGCGCGCTCGTCGGCCTCGAGGCCGTGGCGCTCGTCGTCGCGGCCGTGCTGGGCCTCGTCGCCCTCGTGCGCGGTGGCACGGTGGGGCCCGTGCTCTTCATCGTCGTCCTCGCGCTCGGGATGGCGGCCCTGCTCGCCGGGGCTGCGCGCGCCCTGTGGAACGGGCTCCGGTGGGGCCGTGGCCCCGTGCTCACGGCGCAGATCTTCGTCGTCGTCACAGCAGCGACGTGGTGGTCGGGCGGGGGTGCGTGGCCGGCCGTGCTGCCTCTGGTGCTCGCGCTCGTCACCGCGGTCTCGGTGCTCACGCCACGGGTGGTGGCGGCGACCTCGGGCACGCGGGCCTCGGCGGCCTGAGGGGCGCTCACGGCGGGGTGTGCACCTGCACCCTCACGAGCTCTCGACCCAGGCGCAGCACGCCACGCCCCGGGGGGCGGTGCCGGGGGTCGACGTGCAGCGCGGACGCCGGGCCGAGCAGGTCGAGCGCTGCCGGTCCGACGGCGTCGAGCACGAGGACCCGCCCGGTACGGGCCACCGCGGGCACGACCCCGCGGAACGCCGCGGCGGCGTGCTCCGTCGACGTCGCGACGGCGGCGAGCCGGAGCGGTGAGTCGTCGACGGTGAGTCGCTCGAGCCGGTCCACGGTGTCCGGGCTGCGGCGCTCGAGCTCGTCGAGGTCGTCGACGACGACGGCGGCCGTCCCGTCCGGCGGGAGGTCGGCGGCGCTGGAGCGTCCGTCGAGCTGGACGACGCGCCAGCCCGCCGCGGCCCACCCGGC
>JAEXEM010000299.1 GCA_023401045.1 Actinomycetes bacterium | reverse complement strand
GCTCCACGGCCCGACGGTCGCGGCGAGGACGGCCGCGCGTGCGGGCGACGCCGCCGGCTACGCCCGGGCGCTCGCGGAGCTGGCGGCGATCCAGCCGCCCGACGTCCGCGCCTGAGGGGCGCCTCGTCCGCTCTCGCGCTCACCGCCCACGTCCGGAGACAGCGCACCGGGCCTGGTCGGGGGGGAGGACCAGGCCCGGTGCGGTCTGTGGGGGACGGGCTCGACGCCTGTCCCGGACCGTGTGCCCCGTGGGGCACTTCGGGTTCGTGCCGGTATGTCTGGATGCTACGCGAGACCGGGGCCCCGTGGTGGAAAGTTCACAGATCTGTGTCCTGACGGATCCGTACCGTGACGGACCCGTGTCCTACGAGTGCGCCCAGTGGCGCTGCTGCGCCGCGGGGCCCGGGGCCCAGGTGTGCGGGACGACCTGGTTGGTCTGGATGTCCGTGAGCTCGGCGGCGTAGACGATGGCCTCGTAGACGCCGGCCTCGACCCGGTCGAGGTGGAGCCGCTCGGCGCGCTCGATGTCGTCGCCGAGGTGGGAGATGCGGGCGACGACGTACCGCTGCGCGTCCTGCCACTGGTCGACGACGCGGACCGACAGGCCGTTCCAGCGGGCCGTGAGGTCGAGCTCGAAGAGCTCGGTCACGTCCTCGCGGGCCACCCGCCGGTACCACCGGCCTGAGGGCGACTGGTGGAAGCCGGTCTCCGCGAGCGGCGGGTTGGCGAGCGCGAGGACGACGGTGTGGCCGCCGTCGACGACGTCCGCCTCGAGGTACGCCCCGTGCCACTTGGCGACGGGCCCGACGCACCGGGACAGCGACGCGAGCGCCGGGCGCGGGGCGCCGAGCTGCGTCACCGTCCACCCGGTGCCGACGTCGCCGTAGCGCGCCAGCAGGGTGGAGGTGCCGTCGTCGTGGACGCGCACGAGCTCCGCGCCCGGGGGGATGCGGGAGTGCCGCAGCCACCACAGCGGGACGATGTAGCCCGGGACGTCGCGGTACTGCAGCTGCGGCGAGGACTCGAACCGCAGGATGTCGATCGAGCGGTCGTACGGGCTGAACGGGGACCCGGGGTATCCCAGCCCGTGCACCTCGAAGAGCTGGGACGGGGTCGTCGCGAACGCCACGTCCTCCGCGCGGACCACGTACCCGGCGATGCGGTCGTGGCCCTGCGTGAGGTGCGCGCGCGTCAGCGACGGTGTGATCGCCTTCTGCATGAGTGTCACGAGCGGGCTTCCTTGCCGGATCGGATGAAGGGGAGGATTCCGACGACGCGGACGATTCTTGCCTCACACCCGGGCGCCTGTCCAGGTCTCGTGACGACCCCGCAGGTACCGCTCCCACTCACGGGAGCCCGATTGGTCCGTCCGGGTGAACCCCGAGGGGGCGTTCCGGTCCGGAGCCGGACGAACCGGGCGTGTGCGTTAGCCCAGATGGGCGACCAGCGCGGCCGCCATCCCGGTGTACGTCGCCGGGGTCATCTCACGCAGACGCGCTGCGACGTCGGCGGGCAGCCCGAGCCCGTCGACGAACTCGCGCATGTCGTCGGCGGTGAGCCGGTGACCGCGCGTCAGCTCCTTGAGGCGCTCGTACGGGTTCTCCATGCCGTCGACGCCGGCGACCGAGGCCGCGCGCATCGCCGACTGCACGGCCTCGCCCAGCACCTCCCAGTTGCCGTCGAGCTCGCGCTCGAGGAGGGCGCGGTCGACGGCCAGCGCGCGCAGGCCGCGGCGGACGTTGTCGATCGCGAGCAGCGAGTGGCCGAACGCCGGGCCGATGTTGCGCTGCGTCGTCGAGTCCGTGAGGTCGCGCTGCAGGCGGCTCGTGACGAGCGTCGAGGCGAGCGTGTCGAGCAGCGCCGACGAGATCTCGAGGTTGGCCTCGGCGTTCTCGAAGCGGATGGGGTTGACCTTGTGCGGCATCGTCGAGGAGCCGGTCGCGCCCGCGACGGGGATCTGCGTGAAGACGCCTCGGCTGATGTACGTCCACACGTCGGTCGCGAGGTTGTGGAGCACGCGGTTGAAGCGCGCGACGTCGGCGTAGAGCTCGGCCTGCCAGTCGTGCGACTCGATCTGCGTCGTCAGGGGGTTCCACGTGAGGCCGAGGTGCTCGACGAACGTGCGTGACACGACCTGCCAGTCGGCGTCCGGCACGGCTGCGAGGTGCGCGCCGTAGGTGCCCGTCGCGCCGTTGAGCTTGCCGAGGTACTCGTCGCCCTCGATGCGGCGCAGCTGGCGGCGCAGCCGGTGCGCGAGGACGGCGAGCTCCTTGCCGAGCGTCGTCGGCGTCGCCGGCTGCCCGTGGGTGAGCGCGAGCATGGGGACCTCGGCGTGCTCGACGGCGAGCGCCGCGACCTCGTCGGTGAGCGCGACGGCCGCGGGGAACCACACCTCGCGGACGGCCCCGCGCACCATGAGCGCGTACGAGAGGTTGTTGACGTCCTCGCTCGTCAGCGCGAAGTGGACGAGCTCGTTCACCTGCGGCAGCACGGTGTCGGCGCGCAGCGCCTGCGGCGCGGCGGCGATGCGGCGCTTGAGGAAGTACTCGACGGCCTTGACGTCGTGCACCGTCGTCCGCTCGATCTCCGCGAGCTCGGCGATCTCGTCCGCACCGAACGTCGCGACGACGTCCCGCAGGTACTGCTCCTCGTCCGGCGCGAGCTCCGGGGCGCCCGGCACGACGGCGTGCGACGTCAGGTGGATGACCCACTCGACCTCGACCTCGATGCGCGCCCGGTTGAGCGCGGCCTCCGAGAGGTGGTCGACGAGCGGCGCCACCGCGGGCCGGTACCGGCCGTCGAGCGGGCCGAGCGCGATGGCCGGGGAGACGTCGGCGAGGGGGACGCGGGTGGCGGGGGCGTCGTCGAGCGGCATGGGGCCAGTCTCCCAGAGTGCCCCGAGGTCCCGGTGCGGGTGTCCGCGGCGGCCTGCGGGGAGCGGGTGCTGCCGGCGGGCAGCGGCCGGGACGCCGGTGTCGACGACGGGTGAGCGCACGTATGGGTACGAACGGTACGCGCGGCTCGTCGCCGTCGACGTTTCTTCCGGCGGGGCTGCCTGCACGTCGCGCCGGTACGGCTATGGCGAGCAGACCAGCCGCACGTCGTTCTAGCGGGTGCGGTGACGACGTCGTCGACGTACGACTCCGCGAGCCGGCTGGCGTCCACCTCCGGTGCGAACGGGACCGCGTGGTCTTGCGATGCGCTCGGCCGTACGACGGCGATGCCGACGGTCGACGGCTCGGCCGTCGCCACCTCCGGCGACTCCGTCATCGACCTCGTGGCCTCACAGGAGATCCCGGGTGTCGAGAAGGCGGAGTGGACCCTGGACCCGTTGCAGCGGTTCTCGACGCAGTCGACCTTCGCGTGGGTGAACGACGGGTGGGCGAGCTCGACCGAGCAGGTCCTGCACTACGACGGCGACGGTGACGAGCCCGGCTGGATCGTCGAGGACGCGACCCAGCCGGACAAGATCACGCGTTGGGTGGAGGGCGCCGACGGGCAGATCGCGGTCCAGACCGGCAAGTCCGGCGACCGGGTGCTCCAGCTCGTCGACCTCCACGGCGACGTGGTCGGAACGGTTCCGGTCGCGGACGGTGCGGACCGCGCGACGTGGCCGTCGCTGCAGCTCTCGTCGTACGACGAGTTCGGCAACCCGCTCCCGATGAGTGGCGCGGCGACCTCGAACGCCCCGCCGGCCCGCTACGGCTGTTTGGGTGCAGCGCAGCGGTCGGCCGACACCCCGACGGGTGTCCTCCTCATGGGCGTGCGGCTCTACCACCCGCTCATCGGCCGGTTCCTGCAGGTCGACCCCGTGGCCGGCGGCTCGGCGAACGCGTACGACTACTGCAACGCCGACCCGGTCAACTGCACCGACCTCGGCGGCACGATCGCCTGGGGCAAGGTGCTGGGAGTCGTGGCGAGGGTCGGCGAGGTCGCCTCCTTCATCCCCGGGCCGATCGGTGCGGCGGCCGCGGGCGTGTCCGCGGTGGCGTACGCGGCGAGCGGGAACAAGGGCAAGGCCCTGGAGATGGGGATCACCGCCGCGGCGCAGCGCGTCGGTGCGGGCGGTGGGGTACGAGCGGCGTTCAA
Organism: Actinomycetes bacterium; assembly: GCA_023401045.1. Classification (GTDB taxonomy): domain Bacteria; phylum Actinomycetota; class Actinomycetes; order Actinomycetales; family Cellulomonadaceae; genus Cellulomonas. The sequence continues at coordinate 5,316 of JAEXEM010000299.1, read as the reverse complement.
GGTCGCCAGTCTCTCTGCGAAGGCGGGCCAGAAGGCAAAGCGCGCACTCGCGCAGGCCGCGCGGTCAGTAGTGCAGACTGGGCGCGATGCACGCGATGCCGTGAAGATCGTGAGGGCTGCTCGCAAGAACGTCGGGATGGGTCCCGGCAAGGGCAGGGAGTATGTAGTCTCTCAGCGCGCCGCCGACTGGGCGTGGCGAATGTGGGTGGGGCGCGGAGCGAGGAGCACCTCCGTCGGTGGCCTTCTCTCTCGCAACGGCCTGCGCCAGTATAGGCCGCCTACACGGAAGCCAGAGTTCGGATTCTCCCCAGGCCAATTTCGAGAGCCGCATCTCGCTTGCCAAGGGCAGTAGGAGCTGGGTGAACAATTACCATGTACGAATTCGGTGATCGTGATGAGAGTTGGCCTCCCGTCGTGCTCGCAGGCCGAGTGGGTCAGGGATCTCTTGCTGGGTGGTTGGTCCAGGTTCGAGCGGATCCCGCTGGCGAGGGGTGGCATCTCTTCCTGACCGCGCCCAACGAGACGGTGCCAACGTACGACGCGTTTGCGGATGAATGGGCCGATGTCTTCGAGCTCGGCGATGCCTACCACGTTTCCTGGGACGTGGAAACGTAAGCGCTGAGGTGTCATCAAGTCGCCCTGTTGCTCGCATGTCTGCGAGACGTTCACCTCACGCCCGCGCAGGTGCACTTCAAGACCCCGCTCGGTCGGCAATAGGTGGACTTCCAGTTCCGAGCAGGAGGAAGGTCGTACATCATGGAAGTGAAGTCGGGGCGGGCCCGGTACGGGCCCGTGCAGCGCGCGAAGGACGCCTGGATCGCAAAGAAGTACGGTCACCGGCGATTGTTGGTGCGGGCGTGAGTGTCCGACCTGAAGCGGTGATCGATTCGCGGCGAACGCTCACCCGGCTTCTCGTAGAAGCGGTTGATCCGTTGTGCGTCCTGCTCGACGGACAGCGGATGAAGGGGAGCCGTCCAGGGTGGCTGTTCGGCCCGGTTTCCGGGTGCCACGTCGGGCTGTGGGCCCAGGTCGAGGGCTGGGGACGTGCGTTTCGGCTCGACGACGTGAAGCATCGGTTCGCGGTCCGTTTCGAAGTCGGTGCTGGGGAGCCCGGGCCGGACATGTACGAGTGGGCATCGACGCGGGGCACGACGACGCTCATGCAGGCGTCGGATCCTCACCATCGCGCCGAGCTCGTGCAGCAGTCCTGGCGGATCATCCGGACGGTGGTGGGCGACGGTGTCGTCTCGTGGGCGAACGAGGAGCTTGCGCTTCACTACAGGGTCGAGGAGGACGACGCGTTCTTCCCGGTTCGCACCGAGGCCGACGTGCGGATGATCGCCGGGGCTCTCGCCGAGGGGCTTCCCCGGATGATCGAGACGCAGCTCCGACGCGCGTCGGACGCGTGACACGGGGAACGCAGTGCACGCAGCCGGCGAAGGACGGACACGGGGGAGTTGCCGCCCGCCGCTCGGGGTGATCAGCCGGGACCCGGCACCGCTGGGTTCGGCCCGACCTCGTTCCGCCAGGCCTCGATCAGGTCGTGGTCGGTCCACGTCCGGGCCAGGCGGGTGGTGCCCGGCTCGGCGCCGCCCGGGCACACCGCGACCAGAGGTGTCCCGATGTCGACGCCTGGCACCGCGGTGGCGGCCGACGCGAGGGTGGTGACCTCGCCGGCGCTGACAGGTTCGTCGCGGCGCCACTTGATGGTGCCGACGAACGGCACGCTCGTGCGGGCGCGGTCGACGGCCGTCAGGTCGATCTCGGGGTTGTTGGACCGCGGCCACCAGCCGCCGATCCGAGCCACGGTCGGCCAGTCCTCGTCGGGGAGCAGGCGGTGGAGGGCATCCCTGACGACCGGCTCGATCGCTCGCCCTCGCCACGACGCGTAGCCGGCCCGGACCCGCGCGAGCGCGAGGTCGGGCCGTCCACGGTCGACCTCAGAGAGTGCGGGCTCGACGAACGCGAGCCAGAACCGCAGTGCGGGGTCGGTGATGCGGTACCGACGGTCCTTGAGTGCGTGCGCAGGGAGAGGGGCTCGTCGGCGGCGACGATCCGCCGGCCGACCAGGGTGTGCAGCGAGGTGGTCGACGTCTTCGCGTTCATCGGCTGGCCCCCGGCGTTCTGGATGCCGCTGAACGTGCGTTCGCCCCGCCCGCCGATCGCGGTCAGCACCTGCCGCGGGAACGACGGCTCGGGGAGCTCCGTGTCCAGCGCGCGGCTGCCGGCGACGACGAGCGCACTGGTCGACGTCGAGAACGACGCGGTGAGGAAGTCCGTGAGCGTGGCGCCGTGCGCCCATTCCTGCGCGACGAGCGGCAGGCCACCGGTCACGAGGTAGGCGTCGAACGCGTCGAACGGTGCGAGCCCCGTCATCTCCGCGATGTCGGCCCGCCGGGGACGCCCGCCGGCAACCTCCCGCGGAGAATGGTCCAGGGATCTGGACTCCAGACCGGTGGAGTAAACGTATCGACGGTCGTGGGCCGTCCGCTGCCATTACCCCTCCGACGGCTCCCAGCCGTGCTCCTCGCAGACCGTCATGAACGCCTCCGCGCGGGCGGCGCTCTCGCTCCCGACGCTGCTCGCGAGCTCCGTGAGCGGGACCGTGAGCGGGGAGTCCTCGACGTCCGCGAGCGCGTCCTGCGCGTCGGTCACAGCACCAGCGAACCAGTCAGGGTCCTGGCCGCCGTCGACCCAGACGGCCACGCGGTTGCACGCGTCGACCTCGGGGTTCGACAGTCCCGCCGAGCACGCGGCCAGCAGGACCACGGCCAGCGCTGCGGTGGGAGCAGGGGTCCGCGCGGCTGACATGGGCACGGCGGGAACCTATCCCCGCGTCGACACCGTCACCGTGAACTTCGGCCCCCGGCTGACCTGACGCGTCGGCCCGACGACGTGCTCGAGGGTCGGCCGGTACCGCAGGTGGGAGTTCCACACGGCCCAGAGCTGCCCGTCGGGGCGCAGCACGCGGGCGGCGTCGACGAAGAGGGCGCGGGCGACGCCGGGGTGCACGGTGGCCTCGACGTGGAAGGGCGGGTTGAGCAGGACGAGGTCGACGCTCGCGTCGGGGATGCCGGCGGTGCCGGTGGCGCGGGTGACGTGGACGCGGTCGCCCACGCCGTTGGCGTCGACGGTGGCCTGCGCGGACGTGACGGCGGCGGCGGACTCGTCGGTCGCCGTGACGGCCAGGCCAGGGCGCAGGCGGGCGAGCGTCACCGCGAGCACGCCGGTGCCGCAGCCGAGGTCGACGGCGGTGCCGGTGGTGTGCGGGACGTCGTCGAGGTGCGCGAGCAGCGCACGGGTCCCGATGTCGATGCCGGTGCCGGCGAACGCACCGCCGTGCGCGCAGACCGTGATCCCCAGGTCGGGGTGCTCGACGCACTCCGGCCAGCGCCGTGCCGGTCGCTGCGACGCCGGCCGCGGGGACGAGGCGACGATGACGCGCGACTTCTGCCGGGCCAGGCGCGCCCGGACCTCGGAGAAGTGCCGGCCCAGCACGTCGTTCATCGCGTGGGTCATGTGCTTGACGCGCCCGCCCGCCATGACGACGACGCCCGGGTCGGCGTGCTCCGCGACGAGCGCGGCGACCTCGTCGAGGGCGTCGAGCGCCCGCGGCAGCTGGACGAGGACGAGCCGTGCGCCCGCCACGAGCTCCGGGGTGAGGCCGAGCGACGTGAACCCGCCGATCCCCAGCCGCTCGGCGTTCTCGTGCAGCGCGAGCTCACCGGTGAGGCGGTCCTGGTGGACGCGCACCCCGGTGACGCCGTGCCGGGCGATCGCGCCGAGGGTGAGCGCGCCGTACCGGTCACCGACGACGACGACGTCCCCGTCGCCGGCAGCGGCGAGCTCGGGCGCCGCCTCGTCGAGCAGGAGCCGGTCCGTGGCGTCGACCGCGAAGAGGTTGGGACCGTCGAGATCGGGGTGGCGGCGCAGGTCGTCGAGGACGTCGCTCATCGCGCACGCCGGGGTGGGGTCACCCTGTCGAGGCTAGCAACGCGGCACCCGGCGGCCGCACGGGGTCGCGGCGGCGGCACCGGGTGCACGTCCCGGTCAGGACACCTTGCCCTGCGTGAGACGCCGCCAGTAGATCGGCGGCTCGAGGTACCGGTCGAAGAACCACAGCGACCACCGCGGGCGCACGAGGTCCGGGAAGGGCAGCGTCGGCTGCGGGACGCCGTCGCGGTCGTGCTCCGCGAGCAGCAGCCGCGAGCGCGTCGTCGTCACGGGCGCGACGGTGTACCCGTCGTACCTCCGGAACGGCCGGCCCGTGCGGCGGGCCTGGATGTTGCGCGCGACGACGGGCGCCTGGCGGCGCAGGCCCCCGCCGGAGGACGACGTGTCGAGCGTCGCGACGTCCCCGAGCGCCCACACCCGCGGGAACGTGCGGTGCTGCAGCGTCTGCGGGTCGACCGCGACGAACCCGTCGCTCGCCGCGTCGGCCAGCCCCGACGCCGCCACCCAGGCGGGCGCGCGGTGCGGCGGCACGAGGAAGAACGCGTCGTAGTCGACGGCGTCCTCACCGTCACCGGTGCGCAGCAGCAGGGACCGCGCCTCGGGGAAGACCCGCTCGACGGTGACGCCCGTCCGCACCCGGGCGCCCACGCGGGCGAGCGCGTCGCGCAGCTCGGCGTCGGCGCGCGGCAGCCCCGCGAGCGCGTCGCCCTCGACGAGCACCTCGACGTCGACGTCGTCGAGCGCACCGGTGCGGCGCCAGCGGTCCGCCGCGAGCAGCAGCGGCTTGAGGCCGACCGGTGCGCACGGCACGTGCCGGTCGGAGATCCACACGACCACCCGGCCGTGCCGGAGGGTGGACAGCATCTCCCACGCCTCCGCGGCGTGCTCGGGCAGGTAGCTCGTCGAGGCGTGCGGGGTGGCGACGGCCTGCCGCGCGCCCGGCACGGCGTCCCAGTCGACCTGCGAGCCCGGGCACAGCACGAGGTCGCCGTACTCGAGCGTCCCGCCGCCGGCGAGGTGCACGACCGACCGCTGCGGGTCGACGCCGACGACCCGGTCCGCGTACCGCCGCACCCCGGCGGGCACGACGTCGTCCTGCGGGCGGGTGAGGTCGTCGAGGGTCGCCTGCCCGCCCGCGACGTAGGAGAGCAGCGGCCGGTAGTGGTGGACGTCCTTCGGCTCGACGAGCGCGACGTCCCGGCAGCCGTCACGACGCAGCCGCCCGGCCACGGACGTCCCGGCGTTCCCGCCCCCGACGACGACGACGTCATGACGCTGGCGCATGGGCACGCTCCGGGGCCGCGGGACGACGACGCCGCCACGCTAGGCGACGGGGGGTCGGGGCGCGCGGCGAGCGTGCGG
>JAEXEM010000276.1 GCA_023401045.1 Actinomycetes bacterium | reverse complement strand
CGTCGAGACGTCCGAGCTCGGGCTCGAGCTCGCGCAGCAGCGCGACGACGCGCTCCAGCGCCGCGACGACGACGGGCGCCTCGGCGGCGTCCTGCTCGTCGACGACGACCGGACCCTCGGCAGCGGGTGCGGTGGTCCCCTCCTCCTCCGCAGCCGTCGTGACAGCGGCGGAGGCCGCGACCGGTCCCGTGGCAGCGGGCGTCACGGCACCGCGCCGGAACGCCGGCGTGTGCGCGGGCGCGCACCACCAGCGCTCGAGGTCCTCGTCGAGCCACACGAGCGTGAGCGAGCAGCCCGACATGTCGAGGCTCGTGACGAGCTCGCCGACCTCGGGTGCGACGACCTCGAGACCCGCGGCGTCGAGCCGGGCACGCACCGCGCGCCACAGCACGAACAGCTCCTCGTACTTCGTCCGCCCCAGACCGTTGACCATCGCGGCGACGCGCGGCGCCGAGCCCTCCGGACGCTCCGCGAGCAGCCGGTCGACGAGCAACCCGGCGAGCTCGCTCGCGGTGCAGGCGGGCACCTCGGCGATGCCCGGCTCGCCGTGGATGCCGACGCCGAGGCCGTAGACGCCCTCCGGCACGGTGAACAGCGGGGCGTCGGCCCCGGGCAGGGTGCAGCCGTCGAACGCGACACCGAGGGTGCGGGTGCGGTCGTTGGCGTGCCTCGCCGCGGCGACGACCTCGTCGAAGGTCGCGCCCTCGGCCGCGGCGGCACCGGCGGCCTTGAAGACGACGAGGTCCCCGGCGATGCCGCGACGCCGCTCGACCTCGTCGGCCGGGGCCGAGGCGACGTCGTCGGTGACGACGAGGAACTCGGCGGTGATCCCGCGGCGGCGCAGCTCGTCGCGCGCGAGCGTGAAGTTCATGACGTCACCGGCGTAGTTGCCCGTGATCATGAGGACGCCCGCGTCGCCCGCGGCGGCCGCACCGACGGACACCGCGTCGGCCGTCGAGGGCGAGGTGAAGACGTTGCCGACGACGGCACCGTGCGCGAGCCCGGGGCCGACGACCCCGCAGAACGCCGGGTAGTGGCCCGAGCCGCCACCCACGACGACGGCGACCTCGGAGCGCGGCGCGGGCACGGCCCGCACGACACCGCCGGGCACGCGCCGCACCTGGTCGGCGTAGAGGTCGACGAAGCCGTCGAGGGCGTCCTCGACGAAGCGGGCCGGGTCGTCGGCCAGGGGGCTCACCATGTCTGCTCCTTCGCCAGCATGGTGGCGACGACCGAGTCGTCGTCCGCGTCGTGCCCCGCCGCCGACACCGTGCGGTAGAGCTGCTCGGCCGCGGCCGCCACCGGGGTCGCCACCTTGAGACTCCGTGTGAGGTCGCCGACGATACCCATGTCCTTGCCGATGACGTCGAGGCGCGAGCGCAGCGGCGGGGTCTCGCCCCGGAGCTGGGCGGCGATGCGCGGACCGCGGTCGGCGAGCATGAACGACGCCGCCGCACCCTGGCCGAGCACCTCGATGCAGGCGTCGAGGTCGAGCCCCATGCGGTGCGCGAGCGCGAGCGCCTCCGAGGCCGCCGCGGTGTGGATGCCGCACAGCAGCTGGTTGACGGTCTTGAGCTGCTGACCCGCACCGATGCCGCCCACGACGACGAGCGAGGACGACATCGCGTCGAGCACCGGGCGGGCGGCGGCCAGCGCCGCGTCGTCCGCGCCGACCATGATGAGCAGGTCACCGTTGCCCGCACGCACCGGTCCGCCGGAGACGGGCGCGTCGACCGTGAGGACGCCGCGCGCCGCGAGCGCCGCGGCGACCGACACGACGGCACCCTCGCCGACGGTCGAGGTGACGACGACGACGGCACCGGCAGCCAGGGACTCCGCGACGCCGCCCGTACCGAGCACGAGAGCGTCGAGCTGGGCGCCGTCGCGCACCCCGACGACGACGACGTCGGTGCCGGTGCACGCCTCGGCGACGCCCGCCGCACCCGTCGCACCGGCCTCGACGGCGAGCGCGACGCGCTCGGCGGCGATGTCGTACGCGACGACGTCGAACGTCCGCGCGAGCGCGGTCGCCATCGGCAGGCCCATGGCCCCCAGGCCGAGGACGGCGACGCGGGCGCTCATCGGGCCACCGCCGCAGCCTTGAGCACCGACTCGCGCGCCTCGCCCGTGGCGACGGCGAGCATGCGGCGGATGTACCGCGCGTTGCGCGCGGAGACCGACAGCCCGTCACCGCCGTAGTTCTCGACGCAGAACGGGCCGGTGAACCCGACCTCGACGGCGGTCCTGATGGCCGTCCGGTAGTTGACCATGCCCATCTCCATGGGGGCAGGCAGCGCGACGTACGACCCGGTGTTCCGGTTCTCGTCGCGGAAATAGCTCTTCACGTGCCAGTAGTTCGACACCGGCAGGCACGCGGCGACGGCGGCCTGGAAGTCCTCGATCGGCCGGTGCAGGCGGATGAGGTTGCCGAGGTCGGGGTTGAGCCCGACGCTCGGGTGGTCGATGTCCTGCACGAGGCGGACGGCGGACTCGGCGGTGCCGAGCAGGGTGTCCTCGTACATCTCGAGGGACAGCTCGATGCCGACCGAGGCGGCGTGCTCGCCGAGCTCGCGCAGCCGTGCGACGGCCAGCGCCCACGTCTCGGGGTCGGTCGAGTCCGCAGGCCCCTCCTCGGTCCAGAACCACAGCACCTCGCGCTGCGCGGGCAGCAGCGGGCGGTGCAGCCCGACGCTGACGACCTTCGTGCCGAGCGCCGCGGCGGCGTCGATCGTGCGGTGCGAGTAGGCGAGGTTCTCGTCACCGGTCTGCGGGTCGATGACGGAGCGGCGGATGGCCGACAGGGCGATCGGGTCGAGCCCGACCGCCCCGAGCGCCTGCCCGAGCTCCTCGAGGCGCGTCGGCGAGAGGTCGCCGGGCTGGACCCAGGAGTCCGTGAGGTCGACGTGCGTGAAGCCCTCGTACGCGACCTCCGCGAGGTGGTCGACCCAGGTGTCCGTCGGGGCGTCCTGCGACGCGGGGAACGGCAGCATCGCGGCGGCGATCGGCCACTGCTCGGCCGTGGGACGGGGGGCGGGGGTGCTCATGTCGGACGGACCTTCTTCGGTGTCGGAGCTGCGGCGGCCGGCGGTGGCGGACTCGGCGATGAGCCCGCCGACGACCGAAAACTTTTCGGCCACCGGCACGTATGATGACGCTATGTTTAGGCGTGCGCGCCTGTCAACGAAGGACCTAGGTCTCGGTCCTCTCGAAAACTGCGCGCAAGCATTCCTTGTTTTTCGACGCTGTCCGACTGCCCTGACGAGGATCGGGAGGTGACCGTGGCCGCACCGGCACGACGCCCCACGCTCACAGCCGTCGCCGAGCACGCCGGCGTGTCCATCGCCACCGCGTCGAAGGTGCTCAACGGCCGCAGCGACGTCGCCGCCGCCACCCGTGCGCGCGTCGAGGAGGCCGCCGCGGCCCTCGGCTACCGCACCCCCGGTGCACGACGCCAGGAGTTCCGGCGCACGGTCGAGTTCATGGTCGACAAGCTCGACAGCCCGTACGCGATGGAGGTGCTGCGCGGCGTCACGCTCGCGGCCGAGGAGGCCGACGTCGACGTCACGGTCTCGCGCGTGCGCCGCGGCGGCGGTGACCGCCCCGAGCCGGCGTCCACGTGGACCCGTCGCCTCGTCGCCGCCCGGCGCACGGGCGCCATCGTCGTCACCGCGCAGGTCACCGAGACGACCTACGACTCGATCGCCCGCGCCCGGCTGCCCGTCGTCGTCATCGACCCGCTGCACCTCACGACACCCGAGCTCGTCTCCGTCGGCTCGACGAACTGGACCGGCGGCCGCACCGCCGCCGAGCACGTGCTCGGGCTCGGCCACACCCGCATCGCGATGGTCGCCGGCCCCGAGGCGTCGATGAGCGCCGTCGCGCGCGTCGACGGGTTCCGCTCCGCCTGCCAGCGCGCGGGCGTCCTCGTCGACCCCGCGCTCGTGCGGCACGTCGCCTTCGACCACGACGCGGCGCTGCGCGCGGCCGAGGACATGCTGCGGCTCGACGACCCGCCGACCGCGATCCTCGCGAGCAGCGACGCGCAGGCGCTCGGCGTCCTCGAGGCGGCCCGCCGCCTGGGGCTCGTCGTCCCGCGGGACCTGTCGGTCGTCGGGTACGACGACACGTACGTCGCCGCGTGGACCAACCCGCCGTTGACGAGCGTGCGCCAGCCCCTGCGGGACATCGGGCGGGTCGCGCTGCGCACGGTCCTCGCGATGGCCGAGGGCGGCGTCCCCGACTCCCATCACATCGAGCTGGCGACGTCCCTCGTCGTCCGCGACTCCACCGCCCCGCCGGCGCCGACGCCGGCACCTCGGGAAGGACCACGTTGAGCTCCACCGGCACCACCACCCGGCCCTGGCACGACCGCACGCTGCCCCCGCAGGAGCGTGCCGAGCTGGCCCTCGCGGCGATGACGCTCGAGGAGAAGCTCGCCCAGCTCGGCTCCTACTGGTTCGACCGGCGCGGGGCGGGCGAGGTCGTCGCCCCCATGCAGGACACCTTCGGCGCGCGCCGCCCGGACTTCGTGACGGCGTCCCGGTACGGGCTCGGCCACCTCACGCGCGTCCTCGGCACCGAGCCGGTGCCCTCGGGCGAGGGCCGCGAGAAGCTCGCGCGCACGCAGCGCGAGCTCGTCGCGAACCACCGCCTCGGGATCCCGGCGATCGCGCACGAGGAGTGCCTCACGGGCGTCACCTCCTACGGTGGGACCGTCTACCCCGCGCCGCTCGCGTGGGGTGCGGCGTTCGACCCCGAGCTCGTCGGGCAGGTCGGCGCCGCCATCGGCCGCGACCTGCGCCGCCTCGGCGTGCACCAGGGACTCGGCCCGGTGCTCGACGTCGTGCGCGACTACCGCTGGGGACGCGTCGAGGAGACGATCGGCGAGGACCCGTACGCGGTCGCGACCATCGCGTCCGCGTACGTGCGCGGCATGGAGGACGCCGGCGTCGTCGCGACCCTCAAGCACTTCGTCGGGTACTCCGCCTCCCGCGGCGGGCGCAACCACGCGCCGGTCTCCGTCGGCCCGCGCGAGGTCGCCGACGTCCTGCTGCCCCCGTTCGAGATGGCGGTCCGCGAGGGCGGGGCGCGCTCGGTGATGAACTCGTACACCGACCTCGACGGCGAGCCCGTCGCCGCGTCGTCGGCGCTGCTCACCGACCTGCTGCGCGACGCCTGGGGCTTCGAGGGCACGGTCGTGTCCGACTACTGGGCCGTCGCCTTCCTCGTCACGGCGCACGGCGTGGCCGCCGACGCCGCGGACGCGGGTGCACGCTCGCTGCGCGCCGGGATGGACGTCGAGCTGCCGAACACCATGTGCTTCGGGACCCTCGCGCCGCTCGTGCGCGAGGGGCTCCTCGACGAGGCGTTCGTCGACCGCGCCGCCCTGCGGGTGCTGCGGCAGAAGGCCGAGCTCGGTCTGCTCGACGCCCCCGCACCCGACGGCACCCTGCCCGGTGGTGCGCCGGACGACGACCCGGTCGACCTCGACGCGCCGTCCAACCGTGCCCTCGCGCGACGCCTCGCGGAGGAGTCCGTCGTGCTGCTCGACAACCCCGACGGGGTGCTGCCCCTCGACGTCGGCGCGCTGCGCCGGGTCGCGGTCGTCGGCCCGTCGGCCGCCGACCCCGGCGTGCTGCTCGGCTGCTACTCCTACCCCATCCACGTGCTGCCGCGGCACCCCGAGCTCGGCATGGGGGTCGAGGTCCCGTCGCTGCTCGACGCGCTGCGCGAGGAGCTGCCCGGGGTGACCGTCGTCCACGAGCCGGGCTGCGCAGTCGTCGGCGACGACCGCAGCGGCATCGAGGCCGCCGTGGCCGCCGCACGCACCTCCGACGTCGTCGTCCTCACCGTCGGCGACCGCGCGGGCATGTTCGGGCGAGGCACGTCCGGCGAGGGCTGCGACGCCCCTGACCTGCGGCTGCCGGGTGTGCAGCACGACCTCGTCGAGGCCGTCCTCGCCACCGGAACGCCCGTCGTCCTCGTCGTCGTCTCGGGCCGGCCGTACGCACTCGGCGCCTACACCGGCCGCACGGCCGCGATCGTCCAGGCGTTCATGCCGGGTGAGGAGGGCGCGAGCGCCGTCGCAGGTGTGCTCAGCGGACGCGTCGACCCGTCCGGCAAGCTCCCGGTCCAGGTCCCCCGACTCCCCGGCGGCGGCCCCGGCACCTACCTCGGCCCGCGGCTCACCCGGAAGCTCGACAAGATCAGCAACCTCGACCCGGCCCCGGCGTTCCCCTTCGGGCACGGGCTGTCGTACACGACCTTCGCGTACTCCGACCTCACGGTCACCCCGGGGGAGGTACCGACGGACGGGGCGTTCGACGTCGCCGTCACGGTGACGTGCACCGGCACCCGCGGCGGCACGGAGGTCGTCCAGCTCTACCTGTCCGACCCGGTCGCGGACGTCGCACGCCCCGTCAAGCAGCTCGCCGGGTACGTGCGGGTGCCGCTCGTGGCCGGGGAGTCCCGCCGCGTGACGTTCACGGTGCCGGCCGACCTCACGTCGTACACCGGCGTGGGCCTGCGCCGCGTCGTCGACCCGGGGACGATCGGGGTGCAGGTCGGCGGCTCGAGCGAGGGTGACGTCCTGCACGGCGAGGTCGAGCTCGTCGGCGAGCGCCGGTACCCCGGGCGGGAGCGCGCGCTGCGGAGCGCGGTGACGGTCGGACCCGTCTGAGAGGCGCTCAGGCCGTCGGGACCGACCCGCCGTCGACGCGGTAGTTGGCCCCGGTGACGAAGGAGGCTCGCTGCGAGCAGAGGAACGCGATCGCCGCGGCGACCTCCTCCGCCTGCCCGCGCCGGTGCAGCTCGATGTGCGGGCGTTCCTCGGCGAGGAAGCTCGCGACGGCCTCGTCGACGTCGGTGCCCCGCTGCTCGGCGCGTCGCGCCATCATCGCGTCGGTCATCGGCGTCTCGACGAACGCCGGTGACACCGCGTTGACGAGCACACCTTCCGCCGAGTACGTCTTCGACAGCCCCTTGGCGAGGGAGAGGATCCCGGCCTTCGCGGCGCAGTACGGCAGCTCGTCGACGTAGGGCACGACGGCGTCCTCGGACGCGACGAGCACGACCCGGCCCCACCCGCCGCTGCGCATCGCCGGCAGGAACGCCCGCACGACCCGCACCGCGGCGAGCAGGTCGACCTCGATGGTCTGGCGCCAGCCCTCGTCATCGATCTCGTGGAAGAGCCCCTGCGCACCGGTGGTCCCGGCGGCGTGCACGACGATCGTCGGCGCGCCGAACGTGCCGGAGGCCCACAGTGCGAGCCCCTCGACCTGGTCAGGGCGGGTGAGGTCGGCGGCGAACGTGCCGACGACGTCCGGGCCGGCCCCGATCCGCTCGGCGGCGGCCACGAGCGCCACGTCCGACCGGTCGGTGAGCAGGACGCGCGCCCCCTCCGCGACGAGCTGCTGCGCCGTCGCCAGCCCGATGCCGGAGTCGCCGCCGGTGACGAGCGCGACCCGCCCAGCGATGCCGAGGTCCATCGTCCCCCCAGGTGGTCCGTGCGGTCGGTCCGCGCCTCGGCGCGGTCAGCAGGTGATGGTCTCGGCGCGATCAGCGGGTGAGGGCACGGACGGCGCCGAGCACGACGGCGTCCTCGCCGAGGGCGGCCGCGAGGTCCGGCACCTTCGCGTCGGCGGCCCACTGCCGCCAGGACGCGCCGACGACGGACCCGGCGAACGCCGCGAGCACTCCGACGGCACCGGCGACGAGG
>JAEXEM010000209.1 GCA_023401045.1 Actinomycetes bacterium | reverse complement strand
GGCGACGGCCGCGTGGGTGTCACGGGGGCCCGCGACGACCGCGACCCGGCGCCGGCCGAGCGCGAGGAGGTGCTCGGCCGCCACCCGCCCGCCGCCACGGTTGTCGACGTCGACGTACCAGTCGGGCTCGCCGTGGAGCGGCCGGCCGCCGAACACCGCCGGCAGGCCGGACTCCTCGACGATGCGCTGCAGCGGGTCGTCCCCGCTGAGCGCCATCACCATGACGCCGTCGGCCCGGGTGCGGCGGAGCATGCGCCGGACCCGGTCGTGCCCGCGGTCGGGGTGGCACAGCAGGAGCTTGAGGTCGAGCTCGGTGCTCTCGAGCGCGGCGGTCACCCCGACGATCACCTGCCCGAAGAACGGGTCGCCGAACAGCTCGGTGTTGTCGTTCGAGGCGGCGAGGACGACTGCTCCGACCTTCTGGCGCGCGAGCGCCTGGGCCGTCACGTTCGGCACGTAGCCGAGGTCGCGCACCGCCCGCTCGACGGCACGGCGGGTCGCCGGGCTCACGTGGACGGCGTTGTTGATGGCGCGGGACGCGGCGGAGCGTGAGACGCCCGCGCGCTGCGCCACCTCGGCCAGGGTCGGAGGCCTGCCGGTCGCCCCTGCCATCGATGCCTCCCCCGGCGGTCCTGGACGGCGCGAGGCTACCACCGCCCGGCCGTCCGTCCCCGGGCTGCCGGCACCACGTCACCCGTGCGCCACCGAACCGGTTCGGCTCCGTTCCAGGGACCGCTCCCGGCCGAGGCTCCCCGCGCAGGGCCTCACCCTTCAGTGGGACGAGCAGGACGTTCTTCTTGACACGGACATACACCGGGCGGACCATCGTCGCGTCCACTGGAAGCGCGTCCAGTTCTCGCGGCACCGCCGTCGTGAGGCTCGGCGACGGGCACGGGACGGACGACGACGTCCGGGAACCTCGCCCACCGCCGCATGCCGCCGCTGCCGACGTGGAAGCGCTACCAGGACCCACCCCGCCGCGCCGCCCCCCGCAGCGCCCGTCCCCCGGAGACACCCGTGGCCCCCTCGCACCCCCCGCGCCGGCGGCGTACCCGCTGGCTCGTCGGCCTCACCTCGGCCGCCCTGCTCGTCCCGCTCGTCGCCTCGACCGCGACCGGTGCCCCCGTGACGGAGGTGCACGACTTCGAGGACGGCGCCGCGCAGGGCTGGTTCACCTACGCGAACACCGGCTCGGCGACGCCCGCCACCGTCACCGGTGGTGAGCTCTGCGTCACCGCGTCGGGCGGCACGAACCCGTGGGACGTCGCGCTCCAGCACGACGGCGTAACGTACGACCGCGGCACGACGTACACCGTGAGCTTCGACGCGCGCGCGAGCGCACCGGTGACGATCCCGATGCAGGGCGGGCTCGGCTACCCCGCGGCCTTCGGGCACCAGGTCGTGCTCGACGGCACCGCCACCCCCACCCGCGTGTCGTTCACGTTCACGCCGGACGACTGGCCGACCCGCCCCGGCACCGCGGACTCGCCGGTCGCCGACGACTGGACGACCGGCACCGGCGAGATCTCGTTCCAGCTCGGGGCCCAGGCGGCCGGGTACACGTTCTGCCTCGACAACTTCTCCATGACCTCGGGCGTCGTCGTCGACCACGCGTTCACCGGCGGCGACCTCGGCCCGTTCGACCTGTACGACGCGGCCGGCGGCACGCCGCGGGCCGGTGCCGACGGGCTCAGCGCGTGCATCGACCTCGGCGGCGGCTACGCCAACCCCTACGACGCCGGCCTGGAGCTCAAGGGCGTCGAGATCGTCGAGGGCCGCAACTACGTCCTCGAGCTCACCGCCTCGAGCGACGGCCCGGCGACCGTCAACGTCATCGTCGGGCAGTACGGGGACCCGTGGAACCGCCTCGTCGACGAGTCCGCCGCGCTCACCACGACGCCGACGACGTTCACGTACCCGTTCACGGCCTCCGCCACGCTCGTCAACGACCCGCCGGACCTCTTCGGCCGCGTCCAGCTCGAGCTCGGGCGCCGCGTCACGCCGTACACGTTCTGCATCAGCGAGCTCTCGCTCGTCGAGACGACGCAGGCGCCGCCGCCGTACGAGCCCCAGACCGGGCCGCGCGTGCGGGTCAACCAGGTCGGCTACCTGCCCGACGGCCCGAAGCGCGCGACGCTCGTCACCACCGAGACCGATCCCGTCGCGTGGGAGCTCCGCTCCGGCGGGACCGTCGTGGCCTCCGGCACGACCACCCCCCGTGGCGTCGACCCGACCGCCGGGGTGAACGTCCACGAGATCGAGCTCGACGACGTGACGACCCCGGGCACCTACACGCTGACGGCCGACGGCGAGACGAGCCACCCGTTCGACATCGACGCCGGCATCTACCAGCAGCTGCGCCACGACGCGCTCGACTACTTCTACCCGGTGCGCAGCGGCATCGCGGTCGACGGGTCGATCGTCGGTGACGCCCGGTACACCCGGGCGGCGGGGCACGTCGGCCGGCCCGGTGACGCGACGCCCAACCAGGGCGACCACGCGGTCCCGTGCATCACGCCCACGGAGGCGCAGGGCCTCTACGGCGACTGGACGTGCGACTACACCCTCGACGTCGTCGGCGGCTGGTACGACGCCGGCGACCACGGCAAGTACGTCGTCAACGGCGGCATCGCCGTCGCCCAGGTGCTCGGCACGTACGAGCGCGCGCTGCTCGCCCCCACCGGGGACCCGGCGGCCCTCGGCGACGGCAGCCTCGACATCCCGCTCGACGAGCAGACGAACGGCGTCCCCGACCCCCTCGACGAGGCGCGCTGGGAGCTCGAGTGGATGATGCGCATGCAGGTGCCGGCGGGCAAGCCGCTCGCCGGGATGCTCCACCACAAGGTCCACGACGTCGACTGGACGGGCCTGCCGCTCATGCCCGCCGACGACCCCCAGGAGCGCCGCCTGCACCGGCCGTCGACGGCGGCCACGCTCAACTTCGCCGCCGTCGCGGCGCAGGGCGCCCGGCTGTGGGAGCCGTACGACCCGCAGTTCGCTGCCGAGCTCCTCGCCGCCGGCCGCGTGGCCTACGACGCCGCCGTGGCGACGCCGGACCTCCTCGCTCCCCCGCCGAACCCCGACCCCAGCCCGGGCGGCGGCCCGTACGACGACGACGACGTGAGCGACGAGTTCTACTGGGCCGCGGCCGAGCTCTTCCTCACCACCGGTGAGGAGCGGTACCAGGACGCGGTGCTCGCGAACGAGAACCACACGGCGGACATCTGGACCTCCGGCGGCCTGTACTGGGGCGAGGTCGCAGCGCTCGGCCGGATGGCGCTCGCAGTCGTCGAGTCCGAGATCCCCGGGCGCACCGCGATCCGGGAGTCGGTCGTCGCCGGCGCCGAGACCTATCTCGCGCGCCAGCAGGCGCAGCCGTTCGGGACGGCCTACCCGGGCAACGACGACGGCGTCTACGAGTGGGGCTCGAACTCCGCGGTGCTCAACAACCAGGTCGTCCTCGGCACCGCGTTCGACCTCACGGGCGACCAGCGGTTCGCCGACGCGGTCGTCGAGTCGATGGACTACCTGCTGGGCCGCAACGCGCTCAACATCTCCTACATCACCGGGTACGGCGAGGTGGACGCGAGGAACCAGCACTCCCGCTGGTTCGCGAACTCCCTCACCGAGTCGCTGCCGAACCCGCCCCGTGGCTCGGTCGCCGGTGGCCCGAACTCCGACGTCGGGACGTGGGACCCCGTCATCAGCGGGCTCTACGACGAGGACCGGATGTGCGCGCCGCAGCTCTGCTACGTCGACCACATCCAGTCGTGGTCGACGAACGAGATCACCGTCAACTGGAACTCGGCGCTCTCGTGGGTCGCGTCGTTCGTCGCCGACCAGCAGGCCGGTCACCGGTCCGACGCCGGGCGGGTCGCCTGGGTCCTCGCCGAGCCGGAGGACGTCACGGTCGAGGACGGCGCGCGGGCGACGTTCACGGTGGAGGTCGACGGCGCGCCGGCACCCACGGTCCGGTGGCAGCGGCTCGTCGACGGCGCGTGGTCCGACGTCTCCGGGGCGACGGACGTGACGCACACGCTCACGGCTCGCACCGCCGACTCCGGGACGCGGTTCCGTGCCTACGTGGCCAACGACCTCGGCGGGGCGTACTCCGACCCGGCGACGCTCACGGTCGTCGCGCCCGGAGCGTCCCC
>JAEXEM010000191.1 GCA_023401045.1 Actinomycetes bacterium | reverse complement strand
TCCGTGCGCCCGCTCCCTCCCGCTCCGGCGGCCGTCTCGTGGCGCCGCCCGCGCGGCCGTCGCGTCGCGCCGCCTGTGCGATCACTCGCTCCCTCTCGCGCGGGCGTGCAGGTGCGCCGGCCGGGGTCGTGCACCACGCTCCGACTCTCCGGCGATCGATACCCCGGGGGGTATCGTCGTCCCGTCATCGACCCGACCGGAGGAGTCCTCTCATGTGCTACCCCACGACCTGCCGCACGTGCGGCAAGACCACCTGGGCCGGCTGCGGCCAGCACGTCGCCTCGGTGCGCTCCGGCGTCCCGGCTGCCCAGTGGTGCACCTGCGACCGCACCGCCACCCCGTCGCCCTCGTTCGGCGACGTGCTGCGTCGCCTGTTCAAGCGCTGAGCCGGCTCGCCGGACACGTCCGGTCGACGGCCGGCCGGGCGCGACCCACGGGAGCCTCCGTGGACCCCGCCCTGCGCCGCCCGCGCGGCGGGCGCACTCGACGCAGCCGGTGGCCCGAGGCTGCGGTCCACGTCACCCCGAGGTGGTAGGACGGTAGCCATGACCTCCACCCCCGGCGGGGAGACCCCCACGCCCTTCCACGACCTCGACGCCTACGTCGCCCTCCCGCGCCTGTCCGGGCTGGTCCTCTCGCCCGACGGCGAGCGGCTCGTCACGGCGGTGCAGACCCTCGACCGCAAGCAGACCGCGTACGTGACGGCGCTGTGGGAGGTGGACCCGCGCGGTGAGCGGCCGGCCCGTCGCCTCACGCGCTCGGCCAAGAGCGAGTCGTCGGCGGCGTTCACGCCCACGGGCGACCTGCTCTTCACCAGCGCACGCCCCGACCCCGACGCCGACGGTGACGACGACCCGCGCCCTGCGCTCTGGCTGCTGCCGGCCGACGGTGCCGAGGCGCGCGTCGTCGCCGACCGCGGCGCCGGGCTCGGTGGCGTCAAGGTCGCGAGCGACACCGCGACCGTGCTCGTCGTGTCGGACGTGCTGCCGTCCGCGAAGGACGACGAGGACGACGACCGGCTGCGCAAGGAGCGCAAGGAGAAGAAGGTCGCCGCGATCCTCCACAGCGGCTACCCGGTGCGCTACTGGGACCACGACCTCGGCCCGGCCGCGCCGCACGCGTTCGTCGGGACGGTCGGTGCGGACGTCGCCGCACCGCTCGCCGGTGAGCGCGACCCGCGCGTCGAGCTGAGGGACGTGACCCCGGGCGCGGGAGCCGCGCTCGTCGAGCAGTCGCCCGTCATCAGCCCTGACGGCCGCACGGTCGTCACGTCGTGGAACCGGCCCGGTGCGCGCGCCGACCTGCGCTCGGTCCTCGTCGCGGTCGACGTCGCCACGGGCGAGCGCCGCACCCTCGTCGACGACCCGTCCGCGGACGTCGGCCACCCGGTCGTCTCTCCTGACGGCCGCTGGGTCGCCTTCTCCCGCGAGACGGTGTCCACCCCGCACGAGGCGCCGCGCGTCGAGCTGTGGGTCGTGCCGCTCGAGGGCGGTGAGCCTCGCCGCCTGGGAGCGGACTGGGACCGCTGGCCCGGCGCGGCCGTGTGGCTCCCCTCGTCCGACGGCCTGCTCGTCGTCGCCGACGACGACGGCCGCGCACCGGTGTTCCACGTGGAACTGACCTCGGGCTCGGTCACTCGCCTGACCAGTGACGACGCCGCGTTCTCCGACGTGCAGGTCGCGCCCGACGGTCGCACCGCCTACGCGTTGCGCACCTCGTACCTCGCCCCGGCGCACCCGGTGCGGATCGACCTCGCCGCGGCGCTCGCCTCCGGTCCCGTCGTCGCCGAGCCGCTGCGCTCGCCCGCCGCGGACGTGCCGCTGCCGGGCCGTCTCGAGGAGGTCGTGACGACCGCCGCCGACGGTGCCCGTGTGCGTGCCTGGCTCGCACTGCCCGACGGTGCGGGCCCGGACGCCAAGGCCCCGCTGCTGCTGTGGATCCACGGCGGCCCGCTCGGCTCGTGGAACGCGTGGTCGTGGCGGTGGAACCCGTGGTTGCTCGTCGCGCAGGGCTACGCGGTGCTGCTCCCGGACCCGGCGCTGTCGACCGGCTACGGCCAGGACTTCATCCAGCGCGGGTGGGGTGCCTGGGGCGCGGCGCCCTACACCGACCTCATGGCCGTCACCGACGCCGCGCTCGAGCGCGACGACCTCGACCCCGAGCGGACCGCCGCGATGGGCGGCTCGTTCGGCGGGTACATGGCGAACTGGGTCGCCGGGCACACCGACCGCTTCCGCGCGATCGTCACGCACGCGAGCCTGTGGGCCCTCGACCAGTTCGGCCCGACGACGGACGGCTCGTACTACTGGCGCCGCGAGATGACGGACGAGATGGCGCTGGAGAACTCGCCGCACCGGTTCGTCGGCGACATCGTCACGCCGATGCTCGTCATCCACGGCGACAAGGACTACCGCGTGCCGATCGGCGAGGGCCTGCGCCTCTGGTACGAGCTGCTCGCCTCCTCCGGCCTGCCGGCCGACGACGAGGGTCGCACCCCGCACCGGTTCCTCTACTACCCGGACGAGAACCACTGGATCCTCACGCCGCAGCACGCGAAGGTCTGGTACGGCACGGTCGAGGCGTTCCTCGCCGAGCACGTGCTCGGGCGCACCGGCGACGACGTCGCCTACCCGGAGCTGCTGGGCTGAGCCTGCGCTCCTCGACGACGGCCGGTCCCGCACGGGGCCGGCCGTCGTCGTCCCCGCGCGCCCGGCACCGGAC
>JAEXEM010000177.1 GCA_023401045.1 Actinomycetes bacterium | reverse complement strand
GCCCTGACGGCGGCACGAGAGGCGGCGGGCCTCTAGCCGCGGCACGTGGCGGTCGCCGGGGTCGCCCCGAAGGCCGCAGACCGGCCCGGCCGAGCCGCCGTGACGCCCGGACGACCAGCGGCACCGGATCTCGGCCGAGACGTATCAGAGCCCGGACCTGCCCGCCCTTCCTCACGGGCCCGCACCGCGCCGTGCGGCGCCGGCCCGCGAGGGACAAAGGGGGGTGTCCATGCTCGACCACCGCACCCAGGCCGCCGCGCTCGCGGCCTTCCGGACCGCCCTGGGCGGTCAGAGCCTCGTCGACCCCGACGTGGCACGTCTGCGCGACCAGCACCTCGACGACGTCTCCGCGGCACCGTCGAGCGCGATGCTGGGCGCGCTGCTCGACCACCTGCTGTGGCTCGCCGCGGTCGGTGAGGACGAGGTCGACCTGCTCGAGGAGGTCGCCGCCCTGTGGCGCACCGGCCTCGACCTGTACGCCGCGCTCGACAGGTTCCGCGTGACGTTGCAGCGCTGCCTCGACGACCCGCTCGACGCGGCCGCCGTCCAGGACCTCAACGCCGCCGCCGGCAACGCGCTGCGTGTGCTCGCGCCGGCCGTCCAGCAGGACCTCACGGCGCTGCGCCGGCTGCGGGAGGCGGTCGCCCGTCACGACTACGTCCCGGACCACCCGCGGCGCCGGGACCTGCCGGCCCGGGCGTGGGACTGGAGCGACCTCGCGCACGGCCGGCGCACCGACGCCCTCGTGCGCGAGCTCTTCCGGCTCGCGGACACGCCGCAGGCACGGGCCTTCGCCGTCGGCGCGCTCAGCCGGTACGGCGCGGACGTCTCCGGCTCGCTCTACCTCTCGCAGACCGTCGGTGGCCCGCGCCGCTCGCACCGGCTGCGGCACCGTCTGGCACGCGGCTCGGTCGGGGCGTGGATCGCCTCCCACGTGCCGGGGACGCCCTCGCTCTCCGAGCTCGCGGACCTCCTCGAGGGCGGGCTCGACGCGGACGTCGAGGACATGCTCGACTCGGCGCTCACCACCGTGCTCGACGACCCGTCGCTGCCCGCCCCGCCGCAGCTCGGCGAGGCCGCGGACCGTCTCGTCACGCACCTGCGGCTCATGGACTCGATCCGGGTGCCGGCGCCGCCCGCACCACTGTCCGACCGTCTCGTCGTCACCGTGCTCGCCGACCCCGCGGTGCCGTACGTCCCGACGCTCACCCCGCAGACCGGGCTCGTCGAGTCCGGCGGGCAGCCGGGCGTGCCCGGCAGCGGCGGCGGCCCGACGATCCAGTCGTACGGCGACGACGGACCCACCCAGCAGCAGCCCCCGGACTCCACCGAGGTGAAGTGCGGGGCGTTCTGGGAGGCCCTCGGGTGGGGGCTGCTCTTCCTGCTCGGCGGCTGGTTCGCGTGCGTCCTGCGGTGGAAGGACGACCAGCGGTGCCCGCTGTGGGACGACATCACGCAGAACTGGGAGGCGGCGTTCTCGAACGGCGCCTACGCCGGCGGCGAGGTCGAGACCGGCTGGGCCGCGCAGGGCCTCACCCCGGCCGACACGGCCACGCTCGCCGCACGCCCCGAGGTGCTCCAGCTCGCGGTCGACCTCTACGGGCTGCAGAACCAGCTGTGGGAGGGCCTGTCGAAGGCCGCCGAGTTCCTCGCCCTGCACGGGCTGGTCCCACCGGACGGGTACGACCACCTGCGGCGGTACCGGCAGTTCACGACGGTCCCGCCGCACGACCCGGGCTGGCCGCGGCGCGCCTACGACGGCCCGGACTTCCACGAGTACGCGCCGACCGCCCCGGAGTCTCCCGCCGAGGAGCCGCGCTTCCGGCCCGGCTCGCCGCCGTCGGCGATCCTCACCGGCCTCGGCGGCGGCGGGCAGCTCTCCGCGAGCTCGGTGAGCCTGCCGCTGTGGCTGCAGGTGGCGTCGGGGACGTTCGACTCCCAGAACCTCGACCTCGACGCGGACCGCGGCTGGCGGCACCCGTGCTGGCGCACCGCCGGCTCGATCGCGGACCAGCCCGTCGGCGTCGTCGTCGTCGGCTACGAGGAGATCTAGGAGGCGTCATGCCGTACGAAGGCCCGCAGGACTCCCGTCCGCGCCTCGTCGTGCCGTACTGGCCGCCCGCACCGGGCGACCCGGGCGACACCGGCGACCTGCGGCCGGTGCCCACGACCGTCCCGTGGTACCTGTGCGGGGGGATCCGCACGTCGACGTACCTGCCGGGTGCGCCGCTCGAGGTCACCGTCGACGTGCGCAACCTCGGCGGGTCGACGGCACCGGCGCTCGCCGAGGTGACGGTGTGGTGGACGGACCCGACGCTGGGGTTCGTCATCGAGCCGTCGAACCTCGTCGGGTACCGCCAGGTGCCGGTGCCGCCGCGCGGTGGTGCGGCGAGCACCGCCGTCATGACGAAGCTCATGCCTGCGGACGCACCCCCGCACATCTGCCTGCTCGCACGGGTCTCGCACCGCGACGACCCGGCACCGGCCGTCGCCGACCCCGTCGGCGACCGGCACTGGGCGCAGCGCAACCTCGCCGTCGTCACCGCACCGCCCGGGGGTGGCACGGTCGCCCTGCCGGTGCTCGCCGCCAACCCGTTCGACGAGGCCGCGGAGTTCCACGTCCACGTGGGCGTGCCGGAGCACGCGGGGCTGCTCGCCGGTGCCGACGGCGTCGAC
This sequence comes from Actinomycetes bacterium, assembly GCA_023401045.1. GTDB lineage: Bacteria > Actinomycetota > Actinomycetes > Actinomycetales > Cellulomonadaceae > Cellulomonas. The sequence goes on along the minus strand of JAEXEM010000177.1, from coordinate 6,221 downwards.
GGGCGACGTGCGGTCGACCTGCGTCCGCTCGTCGTCCTCGACGGTGTGCGCGGCGACGGGGCGGTGAGCGTCGACGTCGCGCTCGGGCCCGGGGAGGTGCGGCGCCTCGAGGCGGAGGTCCACGTCGAGGGGCTCGACGACCGGGCGTTCGTCGCGCTGGAGATCGCACAGCGTCACGGGCGGCGCCGGCTCGGTGGGCTGGGCCTGGTCGTCGTGGGCGGCTGAACCGGCCACGACGCTGACCCGGCGCCGCACCGGTCAGCCGGTGCGCACCGCGAGGAGGAACTGCCCGCCGCCGGGCTCGACCTGGGTCGTCACCCGCAGGTCGGGGGCGAAGCGCGACAGCCGGTCGACGAGCCAGTCGGACGCGGCGTCGGCGTCGGCACGGCTCGGGCAGCGCGCGACGACCTCGCGGCCGCCCTTGCGGCGCAGCCGCTCGACGGTCTCCGCGATGGGCGCGGGGTCGACGACGAACAGGTCGGGCGACCACGGCACGACGGGCTTGATCGCGCCCTTGCGGGTGTTGCACTGCCGGTGCGCGAGCCGCTCGGGGGCGGCCGGTCCCTTCTTGCCCTTGGCCGGCGCGCCTGCGTCGACGCTCGGGCCGAGGTCGGAGTTGACGGAGGCGTCGGGGTCCACGGGCTGGTCGCACAGCCAGCAGCGCCAGCCGTCGCGCTCACCGACCTCGTCGAGGTTGCTCATGGGCGCACGCTATCGGCCCGGGCGCACCGCCCCGGCGATCGTCGTCCGGACCGCGCTGACCGTCGGCCGGTGCGGGACGGACGAGAACCCGAACCCGACGGGCGGCACGTCACGCAGCAGCTCGCCGCACCCCAGCCCGTCCCACACGACGTCGGCGGCGACCACCCGGTGCTGCCCGGTCGCGCCGTACCACTCGCGGCGGCCGTTCCCGGGCTGCCGACGGTCCGGACCCCGGGCACGACGCGCGAGGCGACCGGGTCGACCGCCTCCGCGAACACCCGCGACCGGGTGAGCGCCCGCGGCAGCGCCGTGAGCAGCGCACCCAGCGGTGTCCGGCCGCCGAGGGTGACGTCGGCGGTCAACCGGCCTGCCGTCACGTGCCACCGGCGCACCTCGGGCTCGCAGCGCACCCGGACCGGGGTGACGACGACCTCGTCGAACACGTACGTCGCGGCGACCTCGTCGGCGACCCACGGTCCCGGTGCGAGCAGCGTCCGGTGCCCGCGGGCGTCCTGCGTCATGACGTCGGCGAACGGCCCCCACGGCGAGCGCACCCACCGCCCGACGACGACGCGGCGGCCGTCGGCGGTGGCCAGGCCGAGGATGTGGCCCTCGTAGCGGTCGAGCCCGGCGGCGCTCGTCACGGCCGGTCGTCCGCGTGCATCGTGACCTCGTTCCGGTCGGCCGGCGCCCCCGCACCGGCCGCATCGTGGCCGCCGGGAGCGCCGTCGCAGCCAGTGTCGGACGCCGGCGCCCGGGCCGCCCGGCGAGACGGGACGCGGGCCCGCCCCCGCCGGCGTCGCGTCGCCGGACGACCCACGTGTTCCTACGCTGAGGTCGACGCGAGGGGGCGCGATGCCAGGGATCCGCACGGGCCGTGGGCTGGACCGGCTCGTCAACTTCACGGACGCCGCGGTCGCCATCGCGATCACGCTGCTCGTGCTGCCGCTCGTCGACCTCGTGACCGACGGGTCACCGCCCTCGGTGCGCTCGCTGCTCACCGACGGGGCGGACACGTTCCTCGCGTTCGGCATCAGCTTCGTCGTCATCGCGAGCTTCTGGGTGGGCCACCACCGGTTGTTCGAGCACCTGCAGGACTACTCCCCGGCGCTGCTGCGCACCAACTTCCTGTGGCTGGCGAGCATCGTCCTGCTGCCGTTCACCACGCAGCTGCTCGCGGACGTGGGTACCGACGACCGGTCGGTCAACGCGCTCTACATCTCGACGATGGTCGTGACGACGGGCAGCCTCCTGGTCCTCGAGTGGCTCGCGGTGCGCGACCCCCTCCTGCAACGCCCGGAGGTGCGCGGCACGCTGTCGCTGCGCGGTGCGAGCGTCGCCCTCGCGCTGCTGCTCCTCGCTCTCGTGCTCGCCGTGGGGTTCCCCGGCGTCGGGATGTTCTGGTTGCTGCTGCTCCTGCTCTCCGGCCCGCTCACGCGTCTGGGGCGGCGGAGGCCGGCCGCGGACGGGACCACCTAGCGGGACGCCCCGGGTCAGCGCCCGCCCATCGGCACCCACAGCACACCACGCTCGGCGAGGACGTCGCCGGTCACGGTGACGACGTGCCCCTTCTCGCTGAGGTCGACGACCGTGACGTCGTCCGCCGTCGCCGTCCCGAGGGACGTCAGCCGCCCGCGCTGCCACACGAACGGCTGCGCGACCTGCGTCCCGTCGGCCGTCGTCCGGCCGAGCTGCCCGGCGACCTGCCCCCGCTCGTTGACGTCGCTCGCGACGCTCCACCCGTCGCCGACGGGCATGAGCGCCCGCATCGTCCCGCGCTGCCACACGAACGCCGTCCCGCCCTGTCGGGGGTCGGTGCCGGAGGCACCGACGACGAGCCCGTCGTCGTTGAGCGCGAGCGCCCGCGACATCGTCGTGCCGGGCAGCACGCCGAGCCGGACGATGCGCCCGTCCCGCCACATCGCCGCCTCGGTGGCCCCGCCGCCGACGTTCACCGTGCCGACGACGCGGCCCCGGTCGTCGAGGTCCGTGCCCCGCACGACGAGACCGCCGGCACGGAGCTCGGTGAACGTGCCCGCCGTCCACACGTAGGCGAGGTCGGTGTCGTCGTAGAACTCGCCCAGGGCGAGCACCTGGCCGCGTCGGTTGAGGTCGACGACCGACTCGTGGGGGAACGACTCGGGGAACGGCGGCGGCGCGAGGTCCGTCCGCACTCCCCCGCGCCAGACGAACGGGTTCTCCGAGAACGTCTCGGGCGTCGCGACGGTCCCGGCGACCCGCCCGTGCTCGTCGACGAGCGCGGCGAAGCCGTCGTCGGCGAGCAGCGTCGCCGTGCCGTCGCGCCAGAGGACGGCGTCGTACGACTCGCCCGCGGTCGGCTGCACCCAGCCGCTGACGTCCCCGGCGTTCGACACGTCGGACGCGTTGCCGTCCTGCGCGTCCGGCGAGAGGTCCGTCATGACCCCGCGCTCCCACCGGAAGGCGTGCCACCGCCCGTCCTCGACCTGCGAGCGCCCGACGACGACACCGCGGTCGTTCACCGCGGTCGGCACGGTCCGGGCGCCGCCGAGCGTGCCGAGCTCGACCGCCTCCCAGGCCGGCGGTCGCGGCGGACCGGCGTGCGCCGGGGCGGCCCCGGCGACGAGGGCAGCGGCGAGCAGCACCGCGACGAGCGCAGGACGACGGCGTCCGGACATGTCTCCCCCTGGGCCGTCGACCGCCCCCTGCGATGTCCGGCTCGTCCGTTTCTAGGGGTGCGGGCGGCCGGCCGACAAGCCGGTCCGCGGGTGATCCTCGCGGCGGGTGCCGCCCGCCACGGGGCCTGCGGCGGGTTTCACCCGGCCTCGCGGGGGTGTCGCCGCCCCGGCCGCGGTGCGATGCTCGCGGAGTGGAGCTCCGCTTCGGTGGTGAGGTGGTCTGGTGGCGCGGCCCGGCGCCGTACCACTTCGTCGCGCTCCCGGAGCCCGAGCGGGCACGGCTGCAGGCGATCGCCTCCCGCGTGACGTACGGCTGGGGCTGCATCCCCGCGACCGTCACCCTCGGCGCGACGACGTTCACGACGTCGATCTTCCCCAAGGACGGCGGGTTCCTCGTGCCGGTGAAGACGGCGGCCCGGCGCGCCGAGGGCGTCGAGCTCGGCGACGACGTCTCGCTCGTCGTCGTCGTCGAGGACGGCGAGGACGACGACGCGCCGGACGACGCCCCGGTCGAGCAGGCCGCCGCGCGTCCCCGCCCGGTCCACGACCCCGCGGCGGACGACGACTACTACGACCCCGCCGACGACCCGGCGCTGCAGCCCTGACCGACCACCACCCGGTGCACACCGGTCCCGGGGTGCGGGTGCCGCCGGGTCCTACCGTGCCTGAGTGACCACCGACGACGGTGCCCGGCCCTCGTGAGCGCCACCGAGTACGACCGCTTCGGGCCGTGGATCGACGAGGTCACCTCGCCCGCCGACGTGCCGCGCCTCTACCGGGACCACCCGCTCGACCTCGACGCCGCGCGTCTCGTGCTCAAGGTGCCGCGCGACGTCCACCGGCGTGAGGTGACCGCCGGCATGGACCTCTACGACCACCTGCTCGTCGTCGACGCGACGACGCTGACGGTGCTCAGCCGCCGTGCGACCGAACGCCCGGCGGGGCGGCGAGGCGACCGTGCCGCACCGGCCGGCACCGGCTACGACGTGCGCACCGTCCCCCTCGCGCACGTCGTCGCGGTGCGGGAGTCGGTCGACCTGCTCGACGGGCGGCTCACGGTCCGCACCGAGGACGGCGGAGCGCTCGCCGTGCGGTTCAGCGGGTCGTCGCGCGCCCAGGTGACGCGGCTCGTCGACCTGCTGCGCGAGGGCGCGACGAGCGGTGCGCCGACCCTCGTCGGGCGGGCGCTCGCCGCCGCCGGCGGTGCCCTGGCACCGTGCCCCCTCGACCCGGGGCGCGACGACCTCGCCCTCGTCGCCGACGTCACCGCGGCGGTCCGCGCCAACCCTGCGCTCGTGCCGTGGACGTGCCACGGGCGCACCCCGCTGACCGTGCGGGCAGCCGGGGTCGCGACGCTCGCGGCCCGGGTCTCGCACGCCCTCTCCCCCGCCACCCTGCAGGGAGCCGTCGTCGCCGGTGACGACCGGGCCGTCGAGGTGCACGCCCGCAGCGCGTGGGTGACCAGGGGCCGCGTACCGCAGCACTCCGCGTCCCGCCTCGTGCTGCCGCTGGCTCGGCTGGAGGCGATCTCCCTCTCCCCGCACCCTCTCTACGACGGCGTGGTCGAGGTGACCTGCACGCTCGGCAGGTCCGAGGTCGGGCTCGTCGCCCCCGAGGGGTCCGCGCTCCACGCGCTGGTCGCGGGCGTCGCCGCCTGAGGCCTCCGCGCACGCCCAGGGCCCCGTGGGTCGCGGCCCGACCGGACGCGGTTGCGCGGGCGACGCCCCCGGGAGGCCGCGGACGATGGATCCTCGTGCCCGTGAGCCGAGCAGCCGCCGCGGCGGCTGCTCGCGGGATGGGGCGGCCGTGGATCACCGACGACATGGAGCCCGGCTCCCGGGGCCGCTGAGGGCGGGACGCCGCGGTCCGGCGCACCCTTGACCGGCGGAGGACCGGCTCCCTAGCGTCGCCGCCGGGGGCAGGGCGCCCCGCGTGGTGGAGCCGCAGGGGGACGCATGGCACCGCACGAAGAGCCGGGTGCGGCACCGCACGAAGAGCCGGGCGCGAGCGCGGACCGCATCCGCCCGGCGCACGTCCTCAAGCGCTGGATGTACCCCGGCGGGCGGCCGTCGGCGCTCGCGCGGTGGCTCAACGCCGTCGCGGCCTGGCAGTACCGGCACGGCATCCTCACGCTCGGCGGGCGCGCGGTGACGCTCGAGGTCCGCGGCCGGGTGAGCGGCCGCCCGGTGCGCCTGCCGCTCGTGCTCCTGCGCCACGGCGGCGAGCGGTACCTCGTCTCGATGCTGGGCCCCGACGCGCAGTGGGTCCGCAACGCGGCGGCCGACGGCGGCCGCGCCGTCCTGCACGCACCGCGACCGGAGCACGTCCGGCTCGTCGACGTCCCCGTGGCCGAGCGCGCGCCGCTCCTGCGGCACTACCTGCAGATCGCACCCGGCGCCCGCCCGCACGTCGCCGTCGACCGGCACGCCCCGCTCACCGAGTTCGCCGCCGTCGCAGGCGACCACCCCGTGCTGCGCGTCGTCGCCGCCTGAGACCGCGACGGACCCGGCGTCCCGGTGTCAGCCCTCGGCGGGGGCGCCGCGGGCGGGCCGCACCATCGCGGTCGCCGTCGCCCCACCGCGCAGGCGGATGGTCTCGACCGCGCGGAACCCGAAGCGCTCGTACAGCCGACGGCTGCCGTCGGTCGTCGCCTCGAGGTACGCGGGCGCACCCGCCTCGTCCACCACGGCGAGCCGGTGCGAGAGCAGCGCCGACCCCACTCCCTTCCCGCGCGCCGCGGGCGCCGCGGCGAGGTCCGCGAGGAACCAGTGCGGGTAACGGGGCCGGTGCCGCTCGAAGACGCGCAGCGCGTGCACGGCGGCCGGCAGGTGCGCCGCCCCCACCGCGCGCACGAGGCGGGGC
>JAEXEM010000440.1 GCA_023401045.1 Actinomycetes bacterium | reverse complement strand
GTCCGGTTCCGGGGGCTCGGGTGGCTCCGGACCGGACGGCCCGGCGACCGGTGGCCCCGCGGCCGGCGGTGCCGGCGACGGTTCGGGACCGGGTGGACCGGTCGACCCCGTCGACCCGACGCCCGGCGGCTCGGGCGGCGGGCCCGGCGACGGCCCCGACCGCATCGCCATCGACGCGTCCGGCAACCCGCACGTCGTCAACACCTCCGACGCGCTACTCAAGCCGCAGGGTTCGTTCACCGAAGTACTGCAGCAGGTGCTCGCCGCGCAGGGGCTGACCCGTGCAGAGTTCCGGGACCTGCTGCAGACCCACATCGCCGACTTGACGCCAGCCGAGGCCGCGACGCTCGTCGCCGTCCGCGACGCCATGCCTGGCGTCGTTCCCGACACGGTCCTGCAGAAGGTGATCACCCCCCAGCAGGCACTGACGCTGCTGGGCAAGGAAGCAGGTCGCTTCATGGAGCCGGATCTGGCAGCCCGCTTCAGCAACGCGCCGCCGGCTCCCCTCACTTCGCTCGGTGGTTTCGTCTCCCGGGCCGCTGACGTGGCCGGCGCGACACCAGCACAGCTCTACCACCAGCTGGGCCTCACCTACGGCGGGTCGCCGTTCCTGCCCGACGGCGAGTCGATGTTCACCGTACGGTTCCGCAGCGGGGACGCGATGACGCTCCCTGATCAGTCGGGACTGCCCGGCGGTCCGGCAGCCCCCGACGTGCCGGACGGCCCGCTGCGCGCCATCGCTGCTATGCCCGACAGCATTCACCACATCGGCGACCCTGTCGCGCGCCGAGCGGCGATGCAGGCATGGATCGACGCGAACGCGCCGGAGGCGAGTCACGCCGCTACCCGCGCCCTGGACCCCGACAACCCGTTCCGCGGCAACGGGTTCTCCGGTGAGTCGAGCGCCTACTCGCCGGAGCTCACCTACGGCCCAGCCAAGGTCGCCGTGCCCGACGGCGCCGAGCTGTGGCGTGTCCGTCCGGACGGCACCCAGGTGCTCGCCGCCGTCTACCGCGACCGGGCGTGGCACACGATCGTGGAGCAGCCAGGCAGCGGATAGTGCGCCTCGGCCCGGCTCGTGACGTCCCCAGTGCGACGTCGATAGTGTCCTCGTGACGCCGGACGTGACCACCCGGCCGAACGACCGAGACCAAGGAGCGTGCGGTGACGCCCCCGACCGACCTGCGCCCATCAGGTGGGTACGCCGAGTACCGCGGCAGGACGTATCCGACGGTGAACACCGACGGGCCCCACATCCGCCTGCTCCTGCCCCCGAGCGGCGTGCCCGGCCCCGGCTTCACGCAGGACTCCCGGGGCGAGTGGAGCGCCTACGTGGCACGTGCGGACCTCGACCGCATCTTCCATGTGACGACCCGGGCTTCGTGGCGCGGCCATGACGTCGAGCTGACGATGCTGTGGGACGGCCTCGTACGTGTCGAGGGATGGGCGTACCCGCCACCGGCGGAGCCGGGCGTGACGACACCGGAGAACACGTACTGGGAGGCGTGGGTGTCGCCCGAGGAGCTCACCGAGGTCGTCGAGACGGTCGCCGAGATCGCCCCCTGACCACGACCAGGCACACCCCTTCAGCCAACCCGCGACGGTGCTGGCCGACCATCTTCGACGCACACGGTGGCCCGGTCGGGCTCCACTACTACAGCGACGAGCCGCCCTGGCCGGACACCGAACAGATCGAGGTCGCCCGGATCGCGCCCGCTTTCGGCCAGCCAGGAGGCGGGATGCAGTTGTTGGTGAGGAATGAGCGCGGAGTGGCACAGACGATCCAGAACCTGCTGGTTGCGGGCGTGCTGACATGACAGAGACCATCCATGGGCAGGTCGCGGAACTCGCGCGAGGCACGTACCCCGAGCACGTCGAGCGCGACGGGTACTACAAGTACGACGACTTCGAGAACGCCATCGAGATCTCGCGTGACGGCAACTCGCACTGGACCTACAGGCACGGGAGTCGCGCCACCTGGGCACTCATCGCGACAAGCAACTGCCTGCTCGGCGTCGAGCTCGTCCTGCTACGCGACGTCGGGGGCCTCTGGCGCGCCCAGGAAGGCATGAGCCTGCTTCGGAACAGCACCCGCCCACGTCCTGACGTGACGCTCGAGCAGCACGCCTCGGGGGCATGGAGCGTCTCCTGGACTGGGCCCTCCGGGCCGGTCGTCGTCAGTGAGCTCGATCGTCTGACCGCGGAACGACTGCGGTCGATCGCAGGCCACGACCTCGACGAGCTCGTCGCCTCCTACCGCGACCCGCAGGGCGCTCCGCTGTTCAGCTGACGAGACCAGCGGCCGCCGGGAGAGTCGGGCAGACCCTCGACGACGGGACGTGGAGAGGGAACGCGTGAGAGTGGGTTACTACGCCGAGGTCGACGGCACGATCTGGCCGGCCATCTTCGACACGCAGGAGGGTCCGGTCGGGCTTCGCTTCTACGGTGACGCGCCGCCCTGGCCGGACTTCGGACGTCGGATCAAGCCAGGGGTGTGGCATCGCCGTGTTGAGCGCACGGAGTGCACCCGGTTGTTCTACGTCGAAGCCGTCGCGTACATCGACCGGTACCCCGTCGAGCTCACGAGAGTGCGCGGTGACGGCACCGTCGAGGTGTCCTACTACCCGGGCGGCTACCCCTCCGGCCCACCAGGAAGCAGGCGCGACCTGGGACTGAGCGTGCCACCCGGGGAGTTCTACGAGAACCGCGGAGCGGGGTACCTCGGGTACGTGCCGGAGTCCGCGCTCACCCACATCACGGAACGGACCCACGAGCTCGGCGTCGAACCCCGCGACCGCATCTGGGTCCCACCCCACAGCTTGACCCTCCCGCCGCTGCCCACACCCGACCCCGACACCGAGCTTTGAGCTGATGACTGGCCGCCCGATCTCGAGCTCGGCACGGGCGGTCACCTGTGACTCGACCGAGCACTGCGTCCTCACCTCGCTCCGCTCCACCGAGCACATACCGGGACCGGTGACGTGACCGAGACCCTGCATGACGGGGTGGCGCAGTTCGCCCGAGACACGTACCCGCAGCATGTCGAGCGCGACGGGTACTACAGGTACGACGACTTCGAGAACGCCATCGAGATCTCGCGTGACGGCAACTCGCAGTGGGCCTATCGGCAAGGAGCTCGAGACGCCTGGCAGCTCATCGCCACGAGCAACTGCCTCCTCGGTGTCGAGCTCGTGATGCTGCTGGACGTCGGAGGTCTCTGGCGCACCCAGGAAGGCAAGACCCTGCTGACGCAGGGGACCCACCCCCGGCCTGACGTGACGCTCGAGCAGCATGAGTCGCTGAGATGGAGCGTCACGTGGACGGGTCCCTCCGGGCTGATCGTCGTGAGCGGACTCAACCGCGTGACCTCCGACTGGCTCCGGTCGGTCGCCGGCCACGATCTCGACGAGCTCGTCGCCTCCTACCGCGACCCGCAGGGCGCTCCACTGTTCAGCTGACGACACCAGCGGCCGCCGGGAGAGCCGCGCACGCGGATAGTGTCGTCGTCGCGCCGCCCGCACCGACGTGGGCGGTCCCCTGCCCCGTCGACCGCGAGGAGCGTGCGGTGACCTCCCCGAACGAGCTGCGCCCGTCCGGCGGGTACGTCGAGCACGACGGCACGACGTACGCCGTGCCGTCCGTCCACAAGCCCTTCGTGCGTCTCAATGTGCCGGAGGGCATGTCGCCGCCGGACGGCTTCACCCGTGACGACCGCGGCGAGTCGAGCACCCGCCTGCGGCGCACCGACGTGGCACGGATCTACCGGCTGACCACCCGTGCGCGGTGGCGTGGCCACGAGGTCGAGGTGCGCGAGGTGCGCGACGGTCGGGTCCGCATCGAGGGATCGACCTATCCGCCGCCGCCCGAGCCGGAGGTGACGACCCCGGAGAACACGTACTGGCAGGCGTGGGTCGCGCCGTCCGAGCTCGACGACGTCACCGAGACGGTCACAGAGATCGCACCGTGATCCGGCACCCGCCGCCCGGCGGGCCGGTGCGTACCGGCTTCTACGCGACGGTCGACGGTCGCACCTGGCGGTGCGAGGCGCCGTACGCACCACGGGTCCGGCTGCTCGGGGCGCCCGGCGCGCCGGCCGTCGCCTCGGTCGACCGGGAGGACGTCGACCTGCTCGTCGAGGTCCGGACGAGCGCGCGGTGGCGGGGTCGTGACGTCGACGTCGTCGACGTGCACCCCGACGGCCTCCTCGTCACCGGCGCCGGCACGGCACCCGGCGTGACGGACGTGAGGACGCCGACCTTCCACGCCGTCGCCGCGGCCGACGAGCTCACCGACGTCGTCGAGCGCGAGCTGCTCGTCCGGCGCCGCCGCCCGGTCTGGGTCCTGCCTGCCGATCCGGACCCCACGCTCCACGGGCTGTGCGCGTCCGTGGACGGTGAGCTCCTCCCCGCCGGCGAGGTGCACCTCGGCATGCTCCCGGTGACGACCCGCGCGGGGACGACCGTCGGTGACGCCCTCGTGCCGCTCGGCGAGGTCGAGGCGATGGCGCTGGCCACGGCGTCGGTCCGGTGGCGGGGGCGGCGCTGGTCCGTCGGCACCGCCGACGGCGAGGTCGCGATGCTCGGCACCGACGACGGACGCACCGAGGTGGCGCCGCTGCGCGAGCTGACGGACGTCGTCGAGGAGCTGCGGGAACGGCCCGTCCCGGTGCCACGGGCGGACCGCGAGACGCGCGCCGGGTTCGTCACCCGGCTGCGGCCGGACGCCGGGCCGCCCGAGCTCGTCACGTGGGTGGAGCACGGCCCCACCGGGCACCGCGAGCTGCGCGACCTGGCAGCTGCCGTGCACCGGACCGACCTGCCGGCACTCGTCGCGCTCGTCGTCGACGCCCTGCCCCGTCTGCGCGCCGCCGACCCCGCGCGCGACGACGGGGTCGGGTACCTGCGTCTCGACTGGACCCTGCGCGTCCTCACCCCGCTGTGGCTCGACGCGGCCGCCCGCCCGCGGCTCGCCGCGGCCCTGCGCGCGACACCGGCCGTCGTCGACGACACGACCGCGACCGCCCTGCAC
>JAEXEM010000415.1 GCA_023401045.1 Actinomycetes bacterium | reverse complement strand
GCGCCCCCGAGCCCTGCCGAGCCCGGGGACCCGTGAGGCCCTCGCTCCGCTTCTCGGCACCTGAGACGATCGGACCCGTCGTCCGGGCGCCGCACCGGCCACGACCTCGTGGAACGCCCCACCCGGGACCGAGGTCCGAGCCCCGCCGCGTCGGCCGCGACGAGGATGACCCGGGGGCGCCGGCCCGTCACCGGCGCACCGTCACCGTCGAAGGAGAGCACGTATGAGGATCGGCGTCCCGCGCGAACGCACGGGGGAGCGGCTCGTCGCCGCGACGCCCCGGACCGTCGCCAAGCTGCGCGACCTCGGGTACGAGGTCGTCGTCGAGCACGACGCCGGTGCCGCGGCGACGTTCACCGACGACGCGTACGAGGCCGCGGGCGCGACGGTCGCCGACCGTGCCGAGGTGCTCGCGGCCGACGTCGTCACCGCGGTGCACCTGCCCCCGGACGTCGGCTCGGTGCGGCCCGGCGCGACGGTCGTCGCGACGATGGCCCCGTTCGCGGACCCGGACCTCCCGGGACGGCTCGCGGCGCACGGCGTCACCGCCCTCGCGCTCGACGCGGTGCCGCGCATCTCGCGGGCCCAGGCGCTCGACGTGCTCTCGACCCTCTCGAACGTCGCGGGCTACCGCGCCGTCATCGAGGCGGCCGAGGAGTTCGGCGGGATGTTCACCGGACAGGTGACCGCCGCCGGCAAGACCCCGCCGGCGAACGTCTTCGTCATCGGCGCCGGTGTCGCCGGCCTCGCCGCGCTCGGCACCGCGAGCAGCCTCGGCGCCCAGGTGCGTGCCTTCGACGTCCGGCCCGAGGTCGGCGAGCAGATCGAGTCGATGGGCGCGACGTTCGTCCAGGCCGAGGGGGCCAGCCAGGAGGTCTCGACCGACGGCTACGCCAGCGAGCTCACCGCCGAGCAGGAGCGCCTCACCGCGCAGATGTACGCCGAGCAGACGGCCTGGGCCGACGTCGTCGTCACGACCGCGCTCGTGCGCGGCAAGGCGCCGCGGACCATCACCAAGGAGATGGTCGCCGCGATGCGCCCGGGCTCGGTCATCGTCGACCTCGCCGCGTCCGGCGGCGGGAACTGCGAGCTCACGGTGCCCGGTGAGCGCGTCGTCTCCGACAACGGGGTCGTCGTCCTCGGGTACACCGACCTGCCGAGCCGCATGCCGCAGCACACCTCGCAGCTGTTCGGCACGAACGTCGTCAACCTCCTCGCGCTGCTCACCCCGGGCAAGGACGGTGAGCTCGTCCTCGACCTCGAGGACCCGGTGCAGCGCGGCATGACCGTGACGACCGGGGGTGACGTCACGTGGCCGCCGCCGCCGGTGGCCGTCTCGGCGGCACCCGCCCCGGCCGTGCAGGCGCCGGTGGAGACCCCGGAGGAGGTCGCGGCGAAGAAGGCCGCCGCGGTCGCCACGGCCCGCCGCCGCCAGCAGCGCAACGGTGTGCTCGCCGCGCTCGGCGCGGTGCTCACCGTCCTCGCGCTCACCGCGGCCCCGGCCTCGTTCCTCGGCCATGCGACGGTGTTCGCGCTCGCGGTCGTCGTCGGGTACTACGTCATCTCCAACGTCAGCCACTCGCTGCACACCCCGCTCATGGCGACGACCAACGCCATCAGCGGGATCATCCTCGTCGGCGCGCTGCTGCAGATCGGGAACGAGTCGTGGGTCGTCTCGACCCTCGCGTTCCTCGCGGCCACGGTCGCGGCCATCAACATCTTCGGCGGGTTCCTCGTCGCGTTCCGCATGATCCACATGTTCCGGAAGGAGGTGTGACGGGCGTGCTCACCTCGCTGGCCCAGGCCGTCTACCTCGTCGCAGCGCTCCTCTTCGTCCTCAGCCTCGCCGGGCTGAGCAAGCAGGAGACCGCACGCCGCGGCAACCTCTACGGCATCGCGGGGATGGCGCTCGCGCTGCTCGCGACGATCGCCCTCGCCGCGGACATGTCCGCCCGGCCCGTCGTCGTCACGCTCCTGCTCATCGCCATGGCGCTCGCCATCGGCGCGGCCGTCGGCATCTGGCGGGCGCGCAGCGTCGAGATGACGCAGATGCCCGAGATGATCGCGGTGCTGCACTCGTTCGTCGGGCTCGCGGCCGTGCTCGTCGGGTTCAACTCCTTCCTCACCGAGGCGCCCGACGCGCTGCACCTCGTCGAGGTGTTCCTCGGCGTCCTCATCGGTGCGGTCACCTTCACCGGGTCGATCGTCGCGTTCCTCAAGCTCTCGGCGCGGATGAAGAGCGCGCCGCTCATGCTCCCGGGGCGCAACTGGCTCAACCTCGGGGCGCTCGTCGCCTCGGCCGGCCTGCTGTGGTGGTTCCTCGCGTCCCACGCGCTGCTGCCGCTCGTCCTCATGACGGTCGTCGCGCTCGCGCTCGGCTGGCACCTCGTCGCGTCGATCGGTGGCGGTGACATGCCGGTCGTCGTCTCGATGCTCAACTCGTACTCCGGGTGGGCGGCCGCGGCGGCCGGCTTCATGCTGAGCAACGACCTGCTCATCGTCGTCGGTGCGCTCGTCGGGTCCTCCGGCGCGATCCTGTCCTACATCATGTGCAAGGCGATGAACCGCTCGTTCGTCTCCGTCATCCTCGGCGGCTTCGGTGCCGAGGGCGGCACGGTCGCCGCGGGCGACCACGACTACGGCGAGCACCGCGAGGTGAGCGCGGCGGACGTCGCGGACATGCTGCGCGACGCCCAGCGGGTCATCATCGCCCCCGGGTACGGCATGGCGGTCGCCAAGGCCCAGTACCCCGTCGCGGACCTCGTCCACCGGCTGCGCGGGCAGGGCGTCGACGTGCGCTTCGCCGTCCACCCCGTCGCAGGCCGCCTGCCCGGGCACATGAACGTCCTGCTCGCCGAGGCGAAGGTGCCGTACGACATCGTCTTCGAGATGGACGAGATCAACGACGAGTTCGAGGACACCGACGTCGTCCTCGTCATCGGCGCGAACGACACCGTCAACCCGGCGGCGCTGGACGACCCGTCCTCGCCCATCGCGGGCATGCCCGTGCTCGAGGTGTGGAAGGCGAAGCAGGTCGTCGTCTTCAAGCGGTCGATGGCCACCGGGTACGCGGGCGTCCAGAACCCGCTGTTCTTCCGGGAGAACACGGCGATGCTCTTCGGCGACGCGAAGGACCAGGTCGAGCGGATCGTCGCACCGCTCGCCGTCGGCTGAGCCGAATCGCTTCACACCCTCACCGCGGCCCCGCCCGACGCCCTAGCGTCGCGCGGGGC
>JAEXEM010000411.1 GCA_023401045.1 Actinomycetes bacterium | reverse complement strand
CAGGTGCGCGAGGCGCTCGCGCTCTGACCTGCTCGAGGGGGCGCCGGACGGCACACGGTCGGGTCGTCCGCCGGTGCGCCCGCCGCGGCCCGAGGCCGCCCGGCGTACCCTGGCGCGATGGCGCACGAGCACGCTGACCTGCACGACCCGGAGACCAACCCGCTCGCCACGTACGTGCTCGAGCCGGACGACGTCCGGACGCTGCTCGCGCGGGTCGTCACGAGCGCCGGGCACGAGACCGCGTCGTCGATCGCGCCGTTCGCCGGCGCCCCGATCGCCGCGGTGCCGCTCACCTCGGTCGACGACCTGCCCGAGGCCGCCCGCCGTGCCCGTGCCGCGCAACGGCTGTGGGCCGCGCGCCCGCTCGCCGAGCGGAGCGCGGTGCTGCTGCGCGCCCACGACCTGCTCCTCGAGCGGCAGTCCGACGTCCTCGACCTCGTCCAGGTCGAGACGGGCAAGGCCCGGGTGCACGCGTGGGAGGAGCTCGGCGACGCGGCCAACGCCGCGCGGTACTACGCGCTGCGGGCACGACGCCTGCTCGCCCCCCGCACCGTGCGCGGTCTCGTGCCGGGGCTCACGTGGGCGCGGGTGCTGCGGCACCCCGTCGGGGTCGTCGGCATCGTCACGCCGTGGAACTACCCGCTCGCGCTCGGCCTCGGCGACGTCCTGCCGGCGCTCGTCGCGGGCAACGCCGTGCTGCTGCGCGCGGACCCGCAGACGGCCCTCACCCTGCTGTGGGTCGCCGAGCTCCTCGAGGACGCGGGCCTGCCGGACGACGTCCTCCAGGTGGTCGTCGGGGGGCCGGACGTCGGCATGGGGCTGCTCGAGCACGTCGACCACGCCGGGTTCACCGGATCCACCCGCTCCGGCCGGGTGTTCGCCGCGCGTGCCGGTGAGCTCGGGGTCCCGGTGAGCCTCGAGCTCGGTGGCAAGAACGCCATGTACGTCGCCGAGGACGTCGACCCCGAGGCGGCCGCCGAGGGTGCCGTCCGCGCCTGCTTCGGCTCCGCGGGGCAGCTGTGCGCGAGCATCGAGCGCCTCTACGTCCACGAGGACGTGCAGGACGCGTTCGTCGCGGCGTTCGTGCGCCGCACCCGCGAGCTGCGGCTCGGTGCGGGCCTCGACTACCGCGCCGACATGGGCTCGCTGCTCGGTCCGGCGCAGCTCGCGCGCGTCGTCGAGCACGTCGAGGACGCCGTCGGCCAGGGGGCGACCGTGCTCACCGGTGGTGAGCAGCGCCCCGACGTGGGCCCGTGGTTCTACGAGCCGACCGTGCTGACGGACGTGCCGTCGACGGCACGGCTCGCGCGCGAGGAGACGTTCGGGCCGGTCGTGTCGGTCTACCCCGTCGCGTCCGACGACGAGGCCGTCGCGGCGATGAACGACAGCGAGTACGGGCTCGTCGCGTCGGTGTGGACCCGCTCCGCGGCCCGCGGGGCCGCGCTCGCCGCGCGCGTCCACGCCGGGGCGGTCGCGGTCAACGAGACCCACCACGTGCTGTGGGGGAGCACCGGTGCGCCCGTCGGTGGTGTCGGCGCCTCCGGGTACGGCAGCCGCCACGGCCGCGAGGGCCTGTGGGAGACGACCCGTGCGCAGACCGTCGTCGTCCAGCACGGCGTCCACACCGGGCGTGGGCTCGGCATGCGGCAGGTCCACGAGCTCGGCAACGAGGTGTGGCCGCGGGTGCTCACCCGCGTGCTCCGGCTCGAGCGGCGGCTGCGCCTGCCCTGAGCGCACGGCGCCCTTCACTGCGACGGGCACCTCCAGCGGGACGACGACGGCCCGCCGCCCGCGCCGTGGGGCGCGGGGACGGGCCGTCGGGACGTGCCGTGCGTCAGGCGGAGATGACGTCCATCGCCTGCCGCGCGATCGCGAGCTCCTCGTTCGTCGGCACGACGAGCACGGTGACCTTCGCGCCGTCGGGGGAGACGACCGTCGGCTCGGACTTGCGGCCGGCGTTGCGCGCCGGGTCGATCTCGATGCCCATCGCCTCGAGCCCGGCGAGCGTGCGCTCGCGCACGACGTCGTCGTTCTCGCCGACGCCCGCGGTGAACGTGATGGCGTCGAGCCGGCCGAGGACGGCGTGGTACGCGCCGACGTACTTGCGCAGCCGGTGGACGTAGACGTCGAGCGCGAGACGCGCCCGCTCGTCGCCCGTGGCGATGAGGTCGTGCAGGGTCCGGAAGTCGTTCTCGCCGGAGATCCCCTTGATGCCCGAGCGCCGGTTGAGCAGGTCGTCGATCTCGTCGATGCTCATGCCCGCGTTGCGGTACAGGTGGAAGACGACCGCGGGGTCGATGTCGCCCGAGCGTGTGCCCATGACGAGCCCCTCGAGCGGCGTGAGGCCCATCGAGGTCTCGACGGCCCGGCCTCCGCGCACGGCCGAGGCCGACGCACCGTTGCCGAGGTGGAGGACGATCTGGTTGACGTCCTCCGGGGCACGCCCGAGCAGGGCCGGCACCTGCTGCGAGACGTACTGGTGCGACGTGCCGTGCGCACCGTAGCGACGCACCCGGTGCGCCGCGGCGACCTGCGCGTCGATCGCGTACGTCGCGGCGTCGTCCGGCAGCGACCGGAAGAACGCGGTGTCGAAGACGACGACGTGCGGCACGTCCGGCAGCATCTGCTGCGCGACGCGGATGCCGGTGAGGTTCGCCGGGTTGTGCAGCGGCGCCAGCGGGGCGAGCTCCTCGATCTGCGCCTCGACCTCGGGGGTGACGAGCGCCGGCCCGTCGAACAGGGCGCCGCCCTGGACGACGCGGTGCCCGACGGCCACGACGTGCGCCGCGGTGAGGTCCGGGCCGTGCTGGGCGAACATCTCGAGGGTGAGCCGCAGGCCCTCGGCGTGGTCGGGCACCGGCACCTCGTGCCGGAACGTCTCGCCGTGGGTGACGTGCTTGAGCGCGCCGACCGGCTCGCCGATGCGCTCGACCAGGCCGGACGCGACGGCCTCACCGGTCACCGGGTCGACGAGCTGGTACTTGATGGACGACGAGCCGGAGTTGACGACGAGGACCGTCGCGGTGTGCTGGTCGGACGTGGTGGTGCTCATCGGGCGGTGGCCTCCGGGGCAGGGGTGGCGGCGGCGGCGTCGAGCGCCTGCGCCTGGATCGCCGTGATGGCGACCGTGTTGACGATGTCCTGGACGAGGGCGCCGCGCGACAGGTCGTTGACCGGCTTGCGGAGCCCCTGGAGGACGGGACCGACGGCGACGGCACCCGCGGAACGCTGCACCGCCTTGTACGTGTTGTTGCCCGTGTTGAGGTCGGGGAACACGAAGACCGTGGCCCGGCCGGCGACCGCCGAGTCGGGCATCTTCGTCTGCGCGACGGACGCGTCGACCGCGGCGTCGTACTGGATCGGGCCCTCGACGGACAGGTCCGGGCGGCGCTCGCGGACGAGGCGCGTCGCCTCGCGCACCTTCTCGACGTCGGCACCCGAGCCGGACTCGCCGGTCGAGTACGAGAGCATCGCGATGCGCGGCTCGATGCCGAACTGCGTCGCGGTCTGCGCCGAGGAGATGGCGATGTCGGCCAGCTGCTCGGCCGTCGGGTCGGGGATGACCGCGCAGTCGGCGTAGACGAGCACCCGGTCCTCGAGGCACATGAGGAAGCAGCTCGACACGCTGCCGACGCCGGGCGTCGTCTTGATGATCTCGAACGACGGCTTGATGGTGTGCGCCGTCGTGTGGACCGCGCCGGAGACCATGCCGTCGGCCATGCCGAGCTGGACCATGAGCGTGCCGAAGTACGACACCGAGGAGACGATCTCGCGGGCCCGCTCGACCGTCATGCCCTTGTGCTTGCGCAGCTCGGTGTAGATCTCCGCGAACCGCTCGAGGGTCTCGCCGTTCTTCGGGTCGATGACCTGGGCCTCGTCGAGGTCGAGGCCGAGCTCGGTCGCGCGGGTCCGGATCGCGGTCTCGTCGCCGAGGATCGTGAGGTCGGCGACCTGCCGCTGGAGCAACGTCGACGCGGCCCGCAGGATGCGGTCGTCGTTGCCCTCGGGCAGCACGATGTGCTTGCGGTCGGCGCGCGCCCGGTCGAGCAGCGTGTACTCGAACATGAGCGGCGTGACGACCTCGGGGCGCGGCACGTCGAGCGCCGCGAGGAGCCGGCCGCCGTCGACGTGCTGCTCGAAGAGCGCGAGCGCGGTGTCAATCTTGCGCTGCGCGTCGTGGGTGAGCCGGCCACGCGTGCCGGCCGCCGCGCTCGCGGAGCGGAACGTGCCGAGCGGCGTCGTGATGATCGGCAGGCGGGAGCCGAGACCCGCGACGAGCCGCTCGATCGTCGGCGACGGGGTGAGCCCGCCGTTGAGGATGATCCCGGCGAGCGACGGGAAGTTGTCGGCCTGGTGGGCGAGGAGGAGGCCGAGCATGACGTCGGCGCGGTCGCCCGGCGTGATGACGACGGCGCCGTCCTGCAGCCGGTCGAGCAGGTGCTCGATCGACATCGCGCCGACGAGGACGTCGAGCACCTCGCGGGCGAGCAGCTCCTCGTCGCCGCTGCTCAGGGTGCCGCCGACGGCCTCCATGAGCTGGCGCAGCGTCGGCGCGAACAGCAGCGGGGAGTCCGGCAGCGCCCACACCGGGACGTCCGCGGAGACCGCGGCGCGCACCTGGTCGAGGGCCCCGGGGGCGCAGCGGTTGACGACGACCGACACGACCTGCGCGTGGTTGGCCGCGATCTCGGAGGTGGCGACGTCGACGGCGTGGTCGACGTCCTCCGGCGAGCGGTTCGAGCCGTTGACGACGAGGACGACAGGGGCGCCGAGGTTCGCCGCGATCCGGGAGTTGTACGCGAGCTCCGTCGGGCCGGCGACGTCGGTGTAGTCGGTGCCGACGACGACGACGGCGTCGCAGCGCCGCTCGACGTCGTGGAACCGCGAGACGATCCGGGAGAGCGCGGCCTCCGGGTCGGCGATGACGTCGTCGTAGGTCGCGCCAACGGCCTCCTCGTAGCCGATGTCGACGCCGTCGTGCTCGAGCAGCAGCTCGAGGACGAAGTCGCGCTCCTCCGTGGAACGCGCCACAGGACGGAACACCCCGACGCGTTGCACCGTGCGCGTCAGGAGGTCGACGAGGCCGAGCGCGACGACGGACTTGCCGGTGTCGCCCTCCGCTGACATGACGTAGATCGTGCGGGCCACCGCGCTGCTCACTTCCCTGTCGCCCCTGGTGGGGCGGTCGTTCCGGCCTGCGCGTCGTGCGGCGCGCAGGGATCAGTCTGCCTGGCCGTCACCGTCCGCCAGGTGTCGGCGGGGTGTGACGTCGTGCTCGTCCTCGCCCTCACGGGCCCGTGCTGTCGCGTGCGTCACCCCGCCCTACTCGTTGTCGCCGCCGGTCGACAGTGACGAGGAGATCTCCTCGTTCGCGGCCGCGTCCCCGGCGTCCGGCCACACCCAGTCGCGCACCTCGGGGATGTCCTCGCCGTGCTCGCGGGTGTACTGCCGCGCCCGCAGCCGGGCGTCGACCATGCGCTGGCGCAGGCCCGCCTGCGAGGCACGCAGCCACGGCACGTGGTCGATGACGTCGATGACGAGGTGGTACCGGTCGAGGTCGTTGAGCATGACCATGTCGAACGGCGTCGTCGTCGTGCCCTCCTCCTTGTACCCGCGCACGTGGAGGTTCGCGTGCCCGTTGCGGCGGTACGTCAGGCGGTGGATGAGCCACGGGTAGCCGTGGTACGCGAAGACGATCGGCCGGTCGTCGGTGAAGATCGTGTCGAACTCGGCGTCGGTCAGCCCGTGCGGGTGCTCCCGGGCGTCCTGCAGCCGCATGAGGTCGACGACGTTGACGACGCGCACCTTGAGCTCCGGCAGCTCCCGGCGCAGGATGTCGGCCGCGGCGAGCACCTCGAGCGTCGGCACGTCACCGGCGCAGCCGAGGACGACGTCCGGCTCCTGCCCGGCGACCTCGGTGCCGGCCCACTCCCAGATCCCCAGCCCGCGGGTGCAGTGCGCGACCGCCTGCTCCATCGTGAGGAAGTTGGGCGCCGGCTGCTTCCCCGAGACGACGACGTTGACGTACTGCTTGCTGCGCAGGCAGTGGTCGTACGTGCTGAGCAGCGTGTTGGCGTCCGGCGGCAGGTAGACCCGCACGACCTCGGCCTTCTTGTTGACGACGTGGTCGATGAAGCCCGGGTCCTGGTGGCTGAACCCGTTGTGGTCCTGGCGCCACACGTGGCTCGACAGCAGGTAGTTGAGGCTCGCGACCGGCCGCCGCCACGGGATGTGGTTGGTGACCTTGAGCCACTTCGCGTGCTGGTTGAACATCGAGTCGACGATGTGGATGAACGCCTCGTAGCTCGTGAACAGCCCGTGCCGCCCGGTGAGCAGGTACCCCTCGAGCCACCCCTGGCACTGGTGCTCGGAGAGCATCTCCATGACGCGGCCGGCACGCACGAGGTTCTCGTCGACCTCGGGGCCGAAGATCTCCGCGTTCCACTGCTTGCCCGTCACCTCGTAGACCGCCTGGAGACGGTTCGACGCGGTCTCGTCCGGCCCGAAGATCCGGAAGTTGTCCGGGTTCCGACGGATGACCTCGGTGAGGTACTCGCCGAGGACGCGCGGCGCCTCGGCGAACGTCGCACCCGGTGCGGGCACGTCCTGGGCGAAGTCGCGGAAGTCCGGCAGGCGCAGGTCACGCAGCAGCAGCCCGCCGTTGGCGTGCGGGTTGGCGCTCATCCGCAGGTCGCCGCGCGGCGCGAGCGCGCTCACGTCCTCGTCGACCCTGCCGGTCGTGTCGAACAGCTCGTCGGGCCGGTACGACCGCAGCCACGTCTCGAGGACCTCGAGGTGCTCGGGGGTGTCGCGGGCGCTGGCGAGCGGCACCTGGTGGGCCCGCCACGACCCGACGGTCTTCCGGCCGTCGATGACCTCGGGGCCGGTCCAGCCCTTCGGGGTGCGGAAGACGATCATCGGGTACATCGGGCGGGTGAGGTCACCCGTGGCCGCGCGGGCCTTGATCGCGGCGATCTCGTCGAGGACGTCGTCGAGCAGGCGCGCGAACCGCCGGTGCGTCTCGAGGTGGGGCTCGTCGTCGAACCCGGCCGTGAAGACGTGCGGCGTGTGACCGTAGCCGACCATGAGGTCGTGGAGCTCGTTGTCGCTGATGCGCGCGAGCACCGTGGGGTTGGCGATCTTGTACCCGTTGAGGTGGAGGATCGGCAGGACGATGCCGTCCTGCAGCGGGTTGACGAACTTGTTCGAGTGCCAGCTCGTCGCCAGGGGGCCGGTCTCCGCCTCGCCGTCGCCGACGACGGCGGCGACGAGCAGGTGGGGGTTGTCGAACGCCGCCCCGTAGGCGTGGCTGAGCGCGTAGCCGAGCTCGCCGCCCTCGTGGATGGACCCCGGGGTCTCGGGTGCGACGTGCGACGGCACCCCGCCGGGGAACGAGAACTGGCGGAACAGCCGGCGCAGCCCCTCCTCGTCCGGGGTGATGTCGGAGTACACCTCGGAGTACGTGCCGTCGAGGTAGGCGCTCGCGACGAGCCCGGGGCCGCCGTGGCCGGGGCCGGTGACGAAGAGCGTCGACTGCTCGCGCTCGGCGATCGCGCGGTTGAGGTGCGCGTAGAGGAACGTGAGGCCCGGTGTCGTGCCCCAGTGGCCGAGCAGGCGGGGCTTGACGTCGTCACGGGTGAGCGGGCGGCGCAGCAGCGGGTTGTCGAGCAGGTAGATCTGCCCGACGGACATGTAGTTCGCGGCCCGCCACCACCGGTCGAGGCGGGCGAGGGTCTCGTCGGTGACCTGACCGCTGCCGGTCGCCCACGCGGTGCGTGCCTCGTCGGCCGCGAACAGGCCGGCGGCGATCGGGCCCGTGCTCGTGGCGCCGGGCTCAGAAGCGGTGGTCGTCATGTCCCCTCCTCCAGGGCGCTGGTCGGCCGGCGGCACCAGCCTTCCGCGAGGTCAGGAGCAGAGGTGGGACGTCGGACCCACATCGGTTGTGCTCCTGCCCACAGCCATACAACCCCACGCGGGTCGGGGACGCAGCGGCAGCGACGCCGCCCGGGTCACCCGGAGGGGGCGGGTACCGTGGCGACGTGGCCGACCAGACCTCGTTGTGGCGCGCCGCGGTCCGGCCGCGGATGATCGGGCTGCTCGTCCTCCTGCTCGCGGCCGCCGCGGTGTGCGCGCGGCTCGGGGTGTGGCAGCTCGAGCGGGCCGAGATCCGCGGCGCCGCGTCGGCCGAGCGCGAGGCCGAGCGCATCCTCACCGCGGACCCGGTGCCGCTGGCCGACGTGCTCGTCCCGGGGCAGACGTTCACCGGCGAGATGGTCGCCCGCAAGGTCGAGACGACCGGCACGTTCGACGACGCCCGCACGCTGCTCGTCACCGGCCGCGCGCACGACGGCCGCACCGACGGCTACCTCGTGCTCACCCCGCTCCTCGTCGAGACGCCCGGCGGCACCGCGGCGCTGCCCGTCGTCCGTGGGTGGTCGGCGGGGGAGACGGTCACCGCCGCCCCGGCGGGTGAGGTGACCGTCGTCGGCTGGCTGCAGGCCGGTGAGGAGGCCGGCACCGCGCCGGCGGACGGCCGCACCGACGCCATCAGCCCGGCGCAGCTCGTCGCGGCGTGGGGCACTCCGGTCCACACCGGCTACCTCGTCACGCAGACGAGCGACCCGGCGGACCCGGCCGACCTCGACATGCTCGACCCGCCGCGCAAGGCCGGCGGCGGGCTCAACGTCCAGAACCTCGCCTACGCGGCGCAGTGGTGGATCTTCGGGAGCTTCGCCGTCGGTCTGGGGTGGCGGCTGGTGCGCGACGAGGCTGCCGGGGCCCCGCCGATGCCCGCCGACGGTGCGGCCGGCCCGCCGGACCCGTCGCCCTCCGGCCTGTCG
>JAEXEM010000381.1 GCA_023401045.1 Actinomycetes bacterium | reverse complement strand
GACGACGAACGCGCCGACGAGCGCGGGCACGGACGTGACGACGGCGACGAGCACGAGTCCGGCGGCCTGCGTGAGCAGGCCCGCGACGACCGCGGTCCGGCTCGAGCGGCGGCGCGCGAGGCGCTCGGCGGTGACCGAGCCGCCGGCCGCGACGATCGCCCCGGTGAGGAGGATCGCCGAGATCATGACGTCGTCGATGCCGGTGCGGTCCTTGAGCCCCGGCATGGCCGTGACGATGCTCGCGTACCCGAAGCCCTGCGCGACGAACGTCGCCCCGACGGCGACGCGGGTCCGTGCGCTCGTGACCATGCCTGCCCCCTTGCCCGGGCGCCGTCGTCGGCGGCGGCGCCCGGGGGTGACCCTAGGGGCTGAGGGGGCTCCGGCGGGAGCCCCCTCCCACGTGCCCGGACGTCAGGGGGCGACGCGCTCCCGGTCGCCGCACCTCTCGTGGTCCGCGGCGGGGCGTGGCTGCGGGACGACCGCGTCGACGGTCTGGGAGCCGGCGGACGGCCCCTCGAGGACGACCGGCGGCGGGGTCGCCTCGACCCGGGCGAGCGGGGCGATGGCGGCGTGCCCGAGGCGGCGGTGCGCCCGCACGTAGGCCGGCACGAGCAGGACGACCGCGCCGATCCACGCGAGCGGGTTGGCCCAGATGACGCCCGAGAACCCGAAGGACGCCCCGAGCACCGCCGCCGCGCCCACCCGCATGACGAGCTCGATGACGCCGACACCCGTCGGGACGAGGGTCTGCCCCAGCCCCTGGAGGGCGCCGCGCAGCACCATGAGCACACCGAGGATCGAGTACAGCAGGCCGTTGAGCAGGAGGAACTGCGCGGCCATGGCGACGACGCGGTCCTCCCCGGCACCGACGAACATCGAGACGATGGGCCCGCCGCAGGTGGCGAGCACGAGGCCGATGACGACGGCCCCCGCGACCGACATCCAGGTCGCCTGCACGACCCCCGTGCGGATGCGGTCGGGGCGTCCGCCGCCGAGGTTCTGCGCGACGAACATCGACACCGCGACGCCGAGGGAGGCGAGCAGGGTGACCGCGAGGTTGTCGACGCGGACGGCGGCGGTGTAGGCCGCGACCGCCTCGGTGCCGAGGTCGTTGAGCCGCACCTGCACGGCGAGGATGCCGATGGCGATGATCGACGACTGGAAGCCCATCGGCAGGCCGAGGCGCAGGTGCTCGACGAGCTCGGCGCGCGGCACCCGCCAGTCCGTGCGGCGCACGTGCAGCACCGGGACCCGCTTCCACACGTACCGCAGGCACAGCGCGACGGAGACGGCCTGGGAGACGACCGTGGCGAGCGCGGCACCGCCGACCCCGGCGCCGACGACCTGGACGAGCAGGACGACGAGCACGATGTTGAGCAGGCACGCGATGGTGAGGAAGACGAGCGGGGTGCGCGAGTCGCCGATGGCCCTGATGACGGCGGACAGGTAGTTGAACGCCATCGTCGCACCGGCGCCGAGGAAGCTGACGACGGCGAAGGTCGTCGCCTCGGGGACCAGCTCCTCCGGGGTCCGCAGCAGGCGCAGCACGGGCTCGGAGAGGAACGGCGCGCCGACGACGAGCAGGAGCGTGACGGCGCTGGTGAGGATGGTGCCCGCCGCGACCGAACGCCGCACGGCGGCGTGGTCGCCGGCGCCGAACGCCTGCGCGGTGGGGATGGCGAACCCGTTGGTCATGCCCCAGGCGAACCCGATGAGGAGGAAGAGCAGGGACCCGGTGGCGCCCACGGCGGCGAGCGACTCGACGCCGAGGGCACGCCCGACGACGACCGCGTCGGCGAAGTGGTAGAGCTGCTGGACGACGTTGCCGATGAGCAGCGGCACCGAGAAGACGGCGATGACGCGCCAGGGGCTGCCGACGGTGAGGACCTTGGACATGAGGTGGTGCTCCGCGCGGGGGACGACAGGTGGAGGGGGCGCGGTGGTCGGTCGTGCCGGGTCGCGTCGATGTCCGATCGTATCGATACGATCGCGCGTGACCAGCCCTTTCTCGCGGTGCACGACACGGGTCCCGTGACCTGGCGCACCCTGGTCAAGGGCAGGCCACGACTCCTCGAACGCCCGGCCGGGTACCGGTCAGTACACCGTCTCGGCGGGCGTCGTCAGACGCGGACGACCCCGCCCTCGGGCGTGATCTCGTCCGCCTCCGCGTCGTCGAACCAGCGCCCGTGCTCGCCGAGGTAGCGGAACCGCACCGTCGTCCCGAGCGGCACCGTCACCGACGCGCTCGCCGTGCCGTTCGAGCGACGACGCAGCCGGTGCACGCCCGGCGTCCAGTCGTTGAACGTCCCGACGACGCTGACCGCGCCGTCGAGCGCCGTCGACGGCAGCGCGAAGGTGAGGGTGCAGGTGGCGGACGCGACGGAACGGGACTTCTTCAGCACGGGGACCACGCTCTCGCTCGGGTGCGGACGGACAGCCGCAGCCTGGCGCGTGCGTGTTTCGGGAGGCGGTGCGGGACGGTGACCCCCGTGTGAACGCGCCGCGGCGGTGCTGGTGACGGTCCGCACGCCCGGCGGTACCGTGACGGGCACGCCGTCGTCGCTGAGGGGGCCGTCATGGCGGAGCTCGTGTACCAGGCGATCATGTCGCTCGACGGCTACGCCGCCGACCCCGAGGGCGACTTCTCCTGGTCGGAGCCGACGGCGCAGGTCCACGCGCACGTCAACGCGCACGACGCCGCCACGACGATGTACGTCCTCGGGCGCCGGACGTACGACATCATGCGCGTCTGGGACGCCCTGCTCCTCGACCCGACGATCTCCGCCGAGGAGCGCGAGTTCGCCCGGCTGTGGCACGACACCGACAAGATCGTCGTGTCGACGACGATGCCCGAGCCGGACGCCCCCCGGACCCGGGTCGTGCGGGAGTTCGACACCGAGGCGCTGCGCACCTTCCTCGACACCACCGAGGGCGTCGTCAGCGTCGGCGGCCCGACCCTCGCCGCCGAGGCGTTCGCGGCGGGGCTCGTCACGGTCGTGCGGCTCTACGTCCACCCCGTCATCCTCGGCGCCGGCCTCGAGGCCATGCCGACCGCGCACCGGCTCGAGCTCGACCTCGTCGGCTCGCAGGTCTTCGACGACGGCACGGTCTACGTCGAGTACCGCGTGCCCCGCTGAGCCGCGTCCTCGCCGGTCCCTCAGCGCGGGTCGCGCTGCGCCAGCCGGCCGAGCATCGCGTTGTACTCGTCGAGCTCGACGTCACCGTCCCGCTCGACCTTGCGGTCACGGCGGCGTGCCGTGCGCTCGTCGTCCCGCGTCCACTGGATCGCGACGAGGACGGCGACCGCGACGGTCGGGATCTCCCCGATGCCCCAGGCGATGGACCCGCCGATCTGCTGGTCGCGGATCGCCGAGTCGCCCCACTCCCGTCCCGTGAGGCCGAACCAGTCGGCGACGAGCAGCGAGTCGCCGTCGACGAGCGCGACGCCGAAGAACGCGTGGAACGCCATCGTCGCGAACAGCAGGAGCAGCCGCATGGGGTACGGCGGCCGCGACGGGCCCGGGTCGACGCCGGCGAGCGCGTTGACGAACAGGTACCCCGACAGCGAGAAGTGCACGACCATCGCGAGGTGCCCGACGCCGGAGCGCAGCGACCACTCGAAGAGGCCCGTGTAGTAGAAGAGGATCATCGACCCGGCGAAGTTGACCGCCGCGACGACCGGGTTCGCCATGAAGCGCCCGACGTGGCTGTGCACGAGGGTGAGCAGCCACTCCCGGGGCCCGCGGGACGTGTCACCGCCGAGGGTCGAGGACCGGGCCGGCAGCGCGCGCAGCGCGAGCGTCACGGGTGCCGAGAGCGCGACGAACAGCGGCACGACCATGACGAGCACCATGTGCTGGAGCATGTGGGCGCTGAAGAGGACGTGACCGTAGACCGCGGCACCGCCGGACGTCGCCCAGACGAAGACGGCCATCCCGGCCACCCACGACACCGTGCGGGCGAGCGGCCAGGCGTCGCCGCGGCGCCGCAGCCGGCGCACCCAGCGCAGGTAGACGACGAGCCCGGCGAGCGCCGCCGAGGCCACGAGGACGTCCCAGCGGAACTCCGTCACCCAGCGCAGCGGCGTCGGCTCGGGCGGCAGCGGGTGGCCGGTGAGGACGTACGCCGGCGAGGTGTCCGCCGCGACCTCCTCCGGCACGGGTGGCGGCGAGGAGCCGAGCGCGACCGCGACGCCCGAGATCGCCCCCATGACGGCGAGCTCGACGACCACGACCCGCCAGAACAGCAGCCCGCCGCGCGGCCCGGCGAGCCGCGGGATCGTCACCCGGCGGTGCAGCAGCCCGAGGAGCGCGGCGAGCCCGAAGAGCAGGACCTTGGCGACGAGCAGCAGCCCGTACCGCGTCGTCAGCCCGTCCCAGCCGCCGAGCCGCACGATGCTGTTGACGACGCCCGAGAGCGCGACGCCCGCGACGCACCAGGCCGCGACGACCGAGTAGCGCTGCACGGCGGGCACGACGTCGGTGCCGAGCCGGCGCACGAGCACCGCGAGCGCGGCGAGCGTGCCGATCCACACGGCGGCACTGACGAGGTGGAGGACCATCGCCGAGGTCGCGAGGTCGTGGCTCGCGGCACCGGCGGCGTGGCCGGTCTGCCCGAGCTGCCACAGCGCGACGAGCGCGAGCACCGACGTCCACGCCGCACCGGTCGGCGTGGCGACGACGAGCGCGAGCGCCGTGACGACGGCCGCGACCGTCGTCACCGACAGGAGCGTGCGGCCGAGGTCGATCTGCGTGACGAACAGCGCGATCTCGTCGCCGAAGGACGGTGCGGTGAGGGCCGTGCCGGCGACCGACGCGTACGTGAGGACGAGCTGGAGGACCGACAGCACCGTCCACGTCCCGGCGGCGACGGCCGCGAGGACGAGGCTGCGCGGGTACGCGCCGCCGTCGGCCGCCGGTCCGCGGCCGTCGCGGGCGACGGCGTCGGACGTGCGC
>JAEXEM010000357.1 GCA_023401045.1 Actinomycetes bacterium | reverse complement strand
CCGCTGCAGGCGGCCAGCGTGAGGCCGAGCGCCACGACGGCGGCGGCGGCCCGCAGCACGGGGCGGGCGGTGGTGGGGCGTCGCACAGGGTCCTCCGGGAGTCGGGGCACGTCCCGGTGACGGGACGGGACAGGGCACGCTACGCGACGTTGCTGTGTGACCGCCGCCGTGCTCGCGGCCGAAACGCTTCGGCCGACTGCCGTCCGCCACCCTAGGACACCGCCGGGGGTCGTGCGCCGGGGGACGGGGCACGACGTGGGTCCCGGCGGCGTCCGGGCGTGGACGGGAGCGCGCGCACCCGCACCTCCGGGGGGAACGGGCCGGTCCGGGTGCGCGCGGTCTAGAGGAGCCGGCGCGACCCTGGCCGGGCCACGCGCAGCCACCGGTAGCCGTAGCCGCCGAGCTCGATCTCGACCCGCCCCTTGGCGTCCGGGCTGTGCTCGTCGTCCTCGAGCAGGTCGATGAGCCGGCAGTCGTCCGAGAGGTCCGGCAGGTGCAGCGGCACCCGGACGGCCTCCGCGCCGAGGTTGTGCAGCGCCACCATCGACGCGTCCTGCCATGTCGAGCGGTGCGCGAGCACGGTGGTGTGCGGCTGCTCGAGGATCTCGGCCCGCGGCGTCCACCCGAGCTCGGGGCTCTCGCGGTAGCGCCGGGCGAGCTTCTGGACGAAGTTGAGCAGCGAGTCGGGGTCGCGGCGCTGGGCCGAGACGTTGACGTGCTCGGGCCCGTACGCGCCCTCGGTCACCGGGCCTGACAGCCG
Organism: Actinomycetes bacterium; assembly: GCA_023401045.1. Classification (GTDB taxonomy): domain Bacteria; phylum Actinomycetota; class Actinomycetes; order Actinomycetales; family Cellulomonadaceae; genus Cellulomonas. Next base: position 2,809 of record JAEXEM010000357.1, on the reverse strand, counting down.
CGACGGCGGCGCCTGCGAGTACCCGCCGTTCTTCCCCTCGGTCCACTGCATCGGGGTGCGGACGGCGAGCCGCCCCTCGGCGGCGAGGTTCTCGCCCATGCCGATCTCCTCGCCGTAGAAGAGCACCGGCGTGCCGGGCAGCGAGAAGAGCAGGGAGTAGACCATCCGCACGCGGCGCGGGTCGCCGTCGAGCATGGGCGGCAACCGACGACGCAGGCCGCGACCGAACAGCTGCATGTCCTCGTCGGGGCCGAACGCGTCGAAGACCTCCTGGCGCTCGTCGTCCGAGAGCTGGTCGAGGGTGAGCTCGTCGTGGTTGCGCACGAACGTCGCCCACTGCGCGTCCGCGGGGATCTGCGGGCGGGACTCGAGCACGTCGGCGAGCACCCGGGCGTCCTGCCGGGCGAGCGCGAGGTACATGCGCTGCATGAGGACGAAGTCGAACTGGAGGTTGAGCTCGGCGCCCTCGTGCTCGCCGTCGTCGTCGTGGTCGCCGAAGAACACCCGCTGCTGCTCGTACGGCAGGTTGACCTCGCCCATGAGGATCGACGACCCGTCCCGGCGGGAGAGGAACGCCCGCAGCTGCTGGAGGAAATCGTGCGGGTGGTCGATGTCGTCGCCCTCGCCGTTCGCGGCGTCCTCGAGGAAGAACGGCACCGCGTCGACCCGGAAGCCCTCGAGACCGAGCTGCACCCAGTACCCGACGAGCTTGGCGATGGCGTCCCGCACCTGCGGGTTGGCGGTGTTGAGGTCCGGCTGGTGCTTGTAGAACCGGTGCCGGTACCAGGCGCCCGCCTGCTCGTCGTACGTCCAGATGCCGTCCTCCTTGTCGGGGAAGACGACCTCGTCGGACGTGTCCGGCGGCGGGTCCTCGCGCCAGACGTACCAGTCGCGGTACGGGCTGTCCTTCGAGCGCCGTGCCGAGCGGAACCACGGGTGGCGGTCGGAGGTGTGGTTGACGACGAGGTCGGCGATGACGCGGATGCCGCGGTCGTTGGCGGTGCGGACGAGCTCGACGAGGTCGCCGGCGTCGCCGAGGCGCGGGTCGACGCCGTAGTAGTCGGTGATGTCGTAGCCGTCGTCGCGGTCGGCCGTCGGGTAGAACGGCATGAGCCACAGGCACGTGACCCCGAGCTCGGCGAGGTGGTCGATGCGCTGCACGAGCCCCGGCAGGTCGCCGATGCCGTCGTCGTTCCAGTCCATGTACGTCTCGACGTCGAGGCAGTAGACGACGGCGGACTTCCACCACAGGTCACCGGTGTCGCGGATCCTCACGCGCGGACCTCCTTGAGGGCGGGGAGCAGGTGCTCGGCGGCCATGTCGACGAACGCCTCGAGCGTCGACGACGGGCCGGTGACCGTCGTCTCGGCGTCCGGGTGCTTCTCGTCCGACGGCACCGGGTCGGTGGCGATCTGGTGGAGGTAGACCGCGTCGAAGCCGATCCCCGCGAGCTCGACGAGGCGGTCGGCGAGGCGCTGCGGGTCGTGCTCGACGAGCACCGAGCCGCGCAGCACGTCGTCGCCGACCTTGTCGGCGATGGCGTCGAACGCCTCCGGGGTGTCGAGGTCCCACGCGACCGGCGGGCCGATGGCGTTGCCGGCCCACTGCTCACGGGCCAGGCGCAGCGCCTCGGCGTCGGTCGGGGCGAACGAGACGTGGACCTGCAGGGAGATCTCGCCGCGGCCGCCGGCGTCGCGGTACTCCCCGACGACGCGCCGCAGCGCCTCGGCGGGCTGGTTGACGGTGACGAGCCCGTCGGCCCAGCGGGCGTGGTTGCGCGCGGTCTGCGGCGTCACCGCCGGGCCGATGAGCAGCGGCTTGACGTCCGGCAGCGTCCACAGCTTGGCGCGGTCGACCTTGACGAGGCCGTCGTGGGTCACCTCCTCGCCGTCGAGCAGCGCGCGGATGACCTCGACGCACTCGACGAGCCGCGCGTCGCGCACGTGCTTGGGGAGCCAGCCGTCCCCGGTGATGTGCTCGTTCATGTTCTCGCCCGAGCCGAGCGCCACCCAGAACCGTCCCGGGTACATCGCCGCGAGCGTCGCGGCGGCCTGGGCGACGATCGCCGGGTGGTACCGCTGGCCCGGTGCGTTGACGACGCCGAACGGCAGCCGGGTCGTCGCCAGGGCCGAGCCGAGCCACGTCCACGCGAACCCGGAGTGCCCCTGCGTCGACTGCCAGGGTGCCCAGTGGTCGGAGCACATCGCCGCGTCGAACCCCCGCTGCTCGGCGAGCTGCGTGGCCGCGAGCAGCGCGGACGGGTGGACCTGCTCGTGTGAGTTGTGGAAGCCGACGCGCACCATGCCGCACTTTCCTACCGGTTGGACGGGTGTCCCGCTCGTCGAAGCGGGTGCGGTGTCAGTGCGCGGACGGGTCCCGAGGAGCGCTCGTCGGCGCGCCCCCGGCGCGGGCGTAGCGGCCGGCGAGCACCGCGCACGCCCGCCGCAGCTCCTCGGGCCGCTCGACGTGGAGGCCGGCGTCGAAGCGGCCGAGGGCGGCGGCCAGCGCCGTCCACGACCACGACCCGTGGGTGAGCCGGCACCGCCCGTCGCCGAGGTCCTCGACGACGCCGTCACCGGCGAACGGCACGACGTCGCGGGCCGGCAGGTCGAGCACGACGGTCCCCGTGCACGGCCACCCCGGACCGGCCGTGGCGCCGGTGAACCGTGCGGCGAGGAGCTCGCGGACGTCGCCGGCGGGCAGCGGGCGGCGCGTGAACCGGGGCCCGGTGGGGGTGCGCGGCGTGAGGCGGTCGGCGCGGAACACCCGCCAGTCGGAGCGGTCGAGGTCCCACGCGACGAGGTACCAC
>JAEXEM010000333.1 GCA_023401045.1 Actinomycetes bacterium | reverse complement strand
TACGACGACGGCGACGGCTCGGCCCACTACGTGCCACCGCTGACGACGGTCGCGCAGGAGATCGAGGAGCTCGGGTACCGCTGCGTCCAGCTCCTCGTCGAGGCGCGCGACGGCCGGCCGGCGTCGCCCTCGGTCGCGGTGTCCCCGCGCCTGCTCGTGCGCGAGAGCACGGCCCGGCCGCGGGACCCGGGGGTCGTCGTCCTCTGAGCCGCGCGTGCCGGGTCTCGGCAGCGGGCCGCGCCGCACCGCCGAGCCGCGATGTGATCGCTCACACGAACGGCTGACATCTCGCCACCGAGGGGCGTGGCCAGCACCGACGCCGTGACCGAAACGCAACGTTCCTCCGTTGACGCCCGGCGTTGAGAACGTTCACACTCGTCCCAGAGGTACCCCCTGACGGTCGACGACGGCGCCGACCGCAGCGCTCGAGGAGGAGTCGCATGAAGGGCATCACCCGCACCAGGCTCGCCGGCGTCATCGCCACGGCCGCCGTCCTCGCCCTCTCCGCCTGCAGCGGCGGCAGCGGCGGCTCCGACGCCGGCGACGGCGGGGGGTCGGGCGGCGGCGACGACCTCATCCGGGTCGGGTTCTCCCAGCTCGGCGCCGAGTCGGGCTGGCGCACCGCCAACACCGAGTCGGTCAAGGAGAGCCTGTCGGAGGAGAACGGCTTCGACCTCACCTTCGTCGACGCGCAGCAGAAGCAGGAGAACCAGATCAAGGCGCTGCGCGACTTCATCGCCCAGGACGTCGACGTCATCGCGTTCTCCCCGGTCATCGAGACCGGCTGGGACGAGGTGCTCCAGGAGATCAAGGACTCCGGCATCCCCGTCGTGCTCGTCGACCGCACGGTCGACACGACCGTCGAGGACCCGTTCGTCACGTGGATCGGCGCGGACTTCAAGCAGGAGGGCACGACCGCCGGGGAGTGGGTCAAGGAGAATGCGCCCGACGCGAAGATCTTCGAGCTCCAGGGCACGCTCGGCTCCGGCGCCCAGGTCGACCGCGAGGAGGGCTTCGGCGAGGTCGTCGGCGACCAGGTCATCGGCAAGGCGTCGGGCAACTTCACGCGTGCCGAGGGCAAGACCGCCGTCGAGGCCGCGCTGCAGGCCTACCCCGACATGACGATGATCTTCACGCACAACGACGACATGGGCCTCGGGGCCATCGAGGCCATCGAGGCCGCGGGCAAGAAGCCTGGCACCGACATCCAGATCGTCTCCGTCGACGGCGTCCGCGACGGTCTTCAGGCCCTCGTCGACAAGAAGTTCAACTACGTCGTCGAGTGCAACCCGGTCTTCGGCGACCAGCTCGCCGAGCTCATCCAGCAGGTCTACGACGGCGAGGACGTGCCGAAGGAGACCATCGTCGTCGACAAGTCGTTCGACCAGACGATCACCCAGGCCGAGGTCGACGCGCGCGCCTACTGACGCGGACCCGGGGGCGGCGGTGGCACCCGCCGCCCCCGGGCTCGTCCCGTCGCAGGAGAGGACACCGATGTCCGCACCACCCGCCGTCGTCCGGCTCACGGGCGCCTCGATCGCCTTCCCCGGCGTCAAGGCGCTCGACGACGTCTCGTTCCGGCTGCTGCCGGGCGAGGTGCACGCGCTCATGGGGGAGAACGGCGCGGGCAAGTCGACGCTCATCAAGGCGCTCACCGGCGTCTACTCCCTCGACTCCGGGAGCATCGAGGTCGACGGCCGCGAGGTCCGGTTCGACGGGCCGGCCGCAGCGCAGCAGGCCGGCATCTCGACCGTCTACCAGGAGGTCAACCTCTGCCCGAACCTCAGCGTGGCCGAGAACGTCATGCTGGGGCACGAGTCGCGCCGCGGCCCGCTCGTCGACTGGCGCGCCACCCGGCGCCGCGCCGCCGAGTACCTGCGCCGCCTCCACCTCGACATCGACCCGCGCTCGATGCTGTCCTCGCACACCATCGCGGTGCAGCAGCTGTGCGCCATCGCGCGGGCGCTCGTCGTCGACGCCAAGGTGCTCATCCTCGACGAGCCCACCTCGAGCCTCGACAACGCCGAGGTCGCCGAGCTCTTCCGGGTCGTGCGCCGCCTCAAGGAGGAGGGCGTCGCCGTCCTCTTCGTCTCGCACTTCCTCGAGCAGGTCTACGAGATCGCCGACCGCGTGACGGTACTGCGCAACGGGCGCCTCGTCGGCGAGCACCCCGTCGCCGAGCTGCCCCGCCGGGAGCTGGTCGCGGCGATGATCGGGAAGTCGGGCGACGCGCTCGCGGGGATCGAGGAGAAGGCCCGCTCGACCATCACCATCCACTCCGAGCGCGAGACGCCGTTCCTCACCGCCATCGGGCTGGGCAAGAACGGCTCGGTGCAGCCCTTCGACGTCGACCTCTACGCCGGGGAGATCCTCGGCGTCGCCGGTCTGCTCGGCTCCGGCCGCACCGAGCTCGCGCGGCTGCTCGCCGGCGCCGACCGGCCGGACACCGGCGAGGTCCGGGTGCAGAGCACGCTCACCCGGCTCACCTCCCCCCTCGCCGCGCTGGCACGAGGGATCGCCTACTCCACCGAGGACCGCAAGAAGGAGGGCATCGTCGGGGACCTCACGGTCCGCGAGAACATCGCCCTCGCCCTGCAGGCCCGCCGCGGTGCGTGGCGGCCGCTGCCGCGCCGCCAGCTCGACGACGTCGTCGAGCGGTACATCACGGCGCTGCAGATCACCCCGGCGAACCCGAACGCCCTCATCCGCAACCTGTCCGGCGGCAACCAGCAGAAGGTGCTGCTCGCCCGCTGGCTGGCCACGGCCCCGCGGCTGCTCATCCTCGACGAGCCCACCCGCGGCATCGACGTCGGCGCCAAGGCCGAGATCCAGAAGCTCGTCACCGAGCTCGCCCAGGACGGCATGTCGGTCGTCTTCATCTCCTCCGAGCTCGACGAGGTGCTCCGGCTCAGCCAGCGCCTCGTCGTCATGCGCGACCGGGAGAAGGTCGACGAGCTCGTCAACACCGACGACGTGACGACCGCGACGATCCTCGAGACGATCGCCGAGAGCGGAGCGCACGCATGACCCCCACCGTCCCGCTCACCCCGACGCGCTCGCGCGGCGCGCAGGTCTGGCGCGAGATCACCCACCACGGCATCACGTGGCCGCTGCTCGCGCTCGTGCTGCTCGTCCTCGCCTGCGGGGTGATGAGCCCCGGCTTCCTCGACGTCACGGTGCGCGACGGCCACCTCTTCGGCCAGCTCGTCGACCTGCTGCGCGCGAGCGCGACGCCGCTGCTGCTCGCCCTCGGCATGTGCCTCGTCATCGCCACCGGTGGGATCGACCTCTCGGTCGGCGCGGTCATGGCGATCGCGCTCGCGGTGTCGCTCACCTACCTCGACACCGCACCGGACCCGTCGAACCCCGGCACCGTCGTCACCGCCGTGCTCCTCGGGCTGGGCGCGGGGGCGCTCGGCGGGGCGTTCAACGGCGCGATGGTCGCCGGGCTCGGCATCCAGCCGTTCATCGCGACGATGATCCTCATGGTCGCCGGGCGCGGCATCGCCATGCTCCTCACCCAGGGGCAGATCACGACCGTGACGAGCCCGCCGTTCAAGACGCTCGGCTCCGGGTTCGTCCTCGGGCTCCCGACGCCCGTCGTCATCGCGCTCGTGACGTTCGCCCTCGTCGTGCTCCTCGTGCGCCGCACCGCGCTCGGCATGTTCCTCGAGGCCATCGGCATCAACCGGGAGGCCAGCCGGCTCGCCGGCGTCCGCTCGCGCCGCACGACGTGGACGGTCTACCTCATCTCCGGGGTGCTCGCGGCGCTCGCGGGCATCGTCTACGGTGCGCCGACGATGGCGGCGGACGCCAACAACATCGGCCTCATGAAGGAGCTCGACGCCATCATGGTCGTCGTCCTCGGGGGGACGAAGCTCGACGGCGGGCGGTTCTACCTCGGCGGGCTGCTCGTCGGGGCGATGCTGCTCAGCACCCTCGAGCGGGCCGTCATCATCTTCCAGCTCCCGACGCAGACGACCCCGCTGTTCAAGGCGCTCGTCCTCATCGCGGTGTGCGTCGCGGCGTCCCCGACGCTGCGCGGCGCGCTGCGACGACGGCGACGCCCCGAGGTCCCGTCCACCGCGGCCGCGACCCCGACGGAGGTGGCCGCATGAGCACCGACGAGCTCGTCCGCACGTCCCCGGCCCCGACCGTCGCGCAGCGTGCCCGGCGCGCCCTCGGCCGGTTCGACCGGCGCTTCCTGCCGGTGCTCGGCACGGTCCTCGCCCTCCTCCTCCTGCTCGGAGTCGGGCAGGAGCGCTACTCGACCGACCGCACCGACTTCGTCAGCATGAAGCTGCTGTCGAACCTCCTCGTCGACAACTCCTACCTGCTCGTCCTCGCCGTCGGGATGACGTTCGTCATCCTCACCGGCGGCATCGACCTGTCCGTCGGGGCGGTCGTCGCGCTCGTCGGCCTCGCGATCGCCGAGCTGTTCACGCTCGGGCTGCCGATGCCCGTCGTGCTCGCCGTCGGGGTGCTCATCGGCACCGCCTGCGGCCTGCTCATCGGGGTCATGGTCCAGGTGTTCGACGTCCAACCCTTCATCGCCTCACTCGCCGTCATGTTCCTCGCGCGCGGGCTGGCGAACGTCATCTCGGTCAACTCGCTGCGCATCGAGAACGACCAGTTCTCCGCGCTCGCGGCATGGAGCCTGAAGTTCGGCGAGGGGCGCCAGCTGTGGCGCATCAACGCCTCGATGCTCGTCGCCCTCGCGGTGCTGCTCATCGCCTTCCTCGTGCTGCACTACACGCGCTTCGGCCGGTCGGTCTACGGGCTGGGTGCGGGCGACGGCGGTGCGGCGGTGCACCTCATGGGTCTGCGCCCGGCGCGCACCCGGGTGTGGGTCTACGTCGTCTCCGGCACGTGTGCCGGGATCGCCGGCGTGCTCTTCGCGCTCTACACGAAGTCCGGGTTCAACCTCACCGGCATCGGGATGGAGCTCGACGCGATCGCCGCGGTCGTCATCGGCGGCACGCTGCTGTCCGGCGGGGTCGGCTTCGTCCTCGGCACCGGTGCCGGGGTGCTCGTCTACGGGCTCATCCAGGTGCTCATCGCCCGCGAGGGCCTCGACTCGTGGTGGACCCGGGTCTTCATCGGGGTCGTCCTGCTGGCGTTCGTCGTGCTCCAGCGGGTGCTCGCGGTCCGTCGCCGGTAGCCGGCGGTGGCCCGCGGGGCACGGGCGGTCCGGCCGCCGGGGGGTCGGTCGGACCGCCCGTCTGCGCCTGCGCGGGCCCGGTCCCACGTGCTGGGACGGGTGGCATCCCCCCGCACACCCGTGGGTTAGCCCCCGTGGACGCACAACCTACGGTTCCGTAGGGTGACGTGATCCGAACCACGGAGCACCCGCTCGACCTCGCGGCTGGGAAGTCGTCACCACCTAGCCGGGAGATACCTGCATGGCCTCTGATCTCGTCACGACCGTCGTCCGCCCCACCCGCCCCCGCACCGACGACCCCCGGGCGGTGACGAGCACCTACACCGCTCTGGCCCGCACGGTCCGCGACGCCGGGCTGCTGGAGCGGTCGTACGGGTACTACGCGTGGACGCTCGCGATCCTCACCCTCGCCCTCGGCGGCATCGTCACCGGTGTCGTGCTGCTCGGGCACTCGTGGTTCCAGCTCCTCATGGCCGGTGCGCTCGGCCTCGTCCTCACCCAGTTCGCGTTCGTCGCGCACGAGGCGTCGCACCGGCAGGTCTTCGTCTCCGGTCCCGTCAACGACCGCGTGGGGAGGTTCCTCGCCAACGTCGTCGTGGGGATCAGCTACTCGTGGTGGATGACGAAGCACACCCGCCACCACGCGAACCCCAACATCGTCGGCAAGGACCCCGACATCGAGAACGACACGATCGCCTTCACCGAGGAGGGCGTGCGTCGTCAGGGGCGCTTCCTGCAGCTGGTCAACCGCTACCAGGGCTGGCTGTTCTTCCCGCTGCTCACGCTCGAGGGCGTCAACCTCCACCTCACCTCGATCCGGTCGCTCTTCGCCGGCGGCACCCGCAGCGCCGACGTGCGCTCCCGCGCGACCGAGCTCGTGACGATCTTCCTGCGCCTCGGCGTCTACGTCGCGCTGCTGTTCTGGGTGCTGCCGGTCGGCATGGCCTTCGCGTTCCTCGGGGTCCAGCTCGCCGTCTTCGGCGTCTACATGGGCGCGTCGTTCGCGCCCAACCACAAGGGCATGACGATCCTGCCGGCGGACAGCAAGGTCGACTTCCTGTCGAAGCAGGTGCTCACCTCCCGCAACATCCGCGGCGGCGCCTGGATGAGCGTCCTCATGGGCGGCCTCAACTTCCAGATCGAGCACCACCTGTTCCCGAGCATGCCGCGCCCGCAGCTCGCCCGGGCGGCGGCGATCGTCAAGGAGCACTGCGCCACGCTCGGCATGCCGTACACCGAGGCGTCGCTCGTCGAGTCGTACGGGATCGTCGTGCGGTACCTCAACCGGGTCGGGCTCGCCGCGCGCGACCCCTTCGACTGCCCGATGTTCCAGCAGCTCAAGCGGACCTGACCTGCTGCGGGGGGGCCCGCCCCCCCGGCCCCCCCCCGGTACGCCCAGCGCCCCCC
>JAEXEM010000323.1 GCA_023401045.1 Actinomycetes bacterium | reverse complement strand
TGCCCGACGCGCCGGCGTCGGGCCGCCCGCGCACCGACGGGCCGCAGCGCGGGCGCCACGAGGTCGTCGCCGACCTCCAGGACCTGCCCGGACCGGTCGGCGCGCGCGGGCGCGCCTTCGCGAAGGGGTGACGGGGTGAGCGCGCAGACCTCGACGACGGGGCACCGCCTCGACATCGGGGGGCTGCGCGCCGTCGCCGTGCTGCTCGTCCTGCTCGACCACACCCTGGGGGTGCCGCACGGCGGCTACCTCGGGGTCGACGTCTTCTTCGTGCTCTCCGGCTTCCTCATCACGGGGATCATGGTGCGAGAGCACGAGCGCACCGGGCGCATGAGCTTCGCGGAGTTCTACCGCCGCCGGGCACGCCGCATCCTGCCGGCTGCGCTGCTCGTCGTCGCGGTCACCGTCGGCACCGCGCGGGTGCTGTTCCTCGCCAACCGGGCGCACGAGGTCCAGGTCGACGCGCTGTGGTCGACGTTCTTCCTCGCGAACGTCCACCTCGCGGCGCAGGGGACGGACTACTTCGACGCCACGGGCGCCGTCAGCCCGTTCCAGCACTACTGGTCACTGGGTGTCGAGGAGCAGTTCTACGTGGTCTGGCCGCTCGTCGTCGTCGCGTGCCTGGCGATCGGGCGCTCGCGCGCACGGGCACGGCTGCCGCTGGGGATCGTCGCGGCGGTGCTCACGCTCGGCTCGGTCGGCTGGGGGCTGCTCCAGACGGCGTCCGACCCCACGGCCGCGTACTTCTCGACCCTGGCGCGCGGGTGGGAGCTCGGGGTCGGCGCCCTGCTCGCCGTCGTCGCCCCGTGGCTCGCCGGCCTGCCGGGCCGCTGGTGGCGGCACGCGCTCGCGTGGGGCGGTCTGGCGACCCTCGTCGTGGGAGCGCTCTGGCTCACACCCACCTCGGCGGTGCCCGTGCCGGCGGCGGCGCTGCCCGTGCTCGGGACGGCGGCGGTCGTCGCCGCCGGCACCGGCGCGCGTCCGCCCGGCCTGCTGGGGATCCTGTCCAACCCGGTGGCGCAGTACGTCGGGCTCATCTCGTTCTCGCTCTACCTGTGGCACTGGCCGGTGGTCGTCTTCCTCGAGGCGGTCATGGACCCGGGCACCGTCACCCAGGTCGCCGCGATCGTCGTCTCCGTCGCGCTGGCCGTCCTCTCGTACCACCTCGTCGAGGACCCGGTCCGCCGGTCCTCCTGGCTCACGCCTCGAGCCCGCCGTGCGCCGCGGGAGGCCCGGCCGGTGCTCGTCGGGCGAGGTGCGGCCGTCGCCTGCCTCGGCAGTCTGGTCGTCCTCGCGGGGCTGACGTCCGGGTTCGCGCTCACACGCCCGCCGGCCACCCCCGGGCCACCGCTCGCCGTCGCCCCGGAGGCACCCCCGGAGGCGGCGCCCGCCACGTCGACGGAGCCCACCGGTGCGACTGGTGAGCTCGCCGCACAGGTGACCGCGGCGGTCGCAGCCGGCGAGTGGCCGTCGCTCGCACCGGCGATCGACACCCTGGGTGAGGACGACCTGGCGGCGCCGTGGGCGACCGACGGCTGCCTCGACGTCCGCGACGAGCGGGCCGTGCAGCGCTGCCGCTACGGCGACCCGGACGGGTCCCGGGTGGCCGTCGTGCTCGGGGACTCGGTCGCGACGAGCTACGTCCCCGGGATCGCCGACGCCCTGGCGGGCAGCGGGTGGCGGGTGCAGCCGCTCACGCTGCAGGCCTGCCCCGCGGCGGACGTCGCGGTCAACTCGTTCGACGGCACGCCCTGGGAACCCTGCCCGGGCCACCGCGAGTGGGCGCTGGGCCAGGTCGCCGAGCTGAAGCCCGAGCTCGTCGTCCTCGCCAGCGCCGAGGACTCCATCACCCGGCTGACGTCCGGGGCGACCGACGGCCCGGCGTACGAGGAGTGGACCGCCGGGCTCACGCGGACCCTCGTCGCGCTGCGCGAGCTCGCTCCCCAGGTGGTCGTCCTCGCACCTCCCCCGGCAGGTGAGCACCCGGCGACGTGCGCGAACGCACGGTCGGGCCCCGGCGACTGCCTGTCCGCGGTGCACAAGGGGTGGTGGGACATGCGCACGGCCGACCAGGCCGCCGTGGCTGCCGCCGGCGGTCCGGACGGGGGCGTCCGCCACGTCGACAGCCTGCGGTGGTTCTGCACCGAGCAGGGGTACTGCCCGGTGTTCGTCGGCACGTCCCCCGTCCGTGTCGACCCCAACCACCTGACGGACGCGTACTCCCGGGCTCTCGCCCCGGTGCTCCGTGAGGCGCTGCTCCCGCCGGCGGCCGACCCGGCCGCCGCGCAGACCGTCACCGCGGACGCCTGAGACGGTCGCGAGACGGCGACGCCCGCCGTCCGTGCACCCACCGCCCCGTCACAGCGACGTCGGGCAGCCCTCGTGCCCCGGACGCACCGCCGAGCGTCAGCCCGCCGCCGGGAGCCAGAGGCCGCAGCCCTCCGAGGACACGGCGCCGTCGAGCGCACCGACGACGAGGGTGGCGGGCTCCCCCGCGGCCTCGACCCGCCCCTGGGCCGACACGCCGCCGGACCTGTCGCTGACGCGCCAGGAGCACGCGGTCCCCGCGGTCACCGTGCGGTACTCGCCCGGTGCGACCGTGCCGTCGCCGCCGGCACCCACGGGCGTCTCACCGTCGCCGATCCCGCCGCGGGCCCGTGCGAGCTCGTCGAGGAGGCTGGGGCACAGCAGCGGCACCGCGGTGTCCGCGAGCGCGAGCGGCCCGTCGAGCGCGGCACGGAACTCGTCCTCGCTCACCTGCACGAGGTACGAGGCGCGCTCGCACGCCCCCTGGCCGGCCTCGACGACGGCGTCCGGGAACTCGCTGTCCGCGGCGTTGAGCCCGGCGTAGAGCGCCACCGCGTCGGCGCCGGGAGTCGCCTCGGCCAGCGGTGTCACCGTCGGCGCCGGTGAGTCGGACTCCACCGCCGCGACGTGGGCGGACGCCGGAGGCGTGTCGGCGGCACCGCTGCACCCGCCGAGGGTGACCGTGAGGACCGCCCCGGCGACGAGCGGGAGGGCCGCGCGCGAGCGGTGGCGCCTCATGGTGCCGTCGTCCCGCCTGCGGCACCCGGAGCGTCCCCGCCGTCGTCGTC
>JAEXEM010000310.1 GCA_023401045.1 Actinomycetes bacterium | reverse complement strand
GGCCCGGTCCCCTCGTGGGGACCGGGCCTCGGTGCGAGCCGGATCAGCCGGCCGGGACGTACTCCACGCGCTCGACGTGCGCGACGGTGCTCGTCGCTGCGCCGTTGCTCGTGCCGTAGACGCCGAGCCACAGACCGAGGAAGCCGCCGGTCGCGACGGTGTCGAGCTCGGTCGCGTCGGCCGTGCCGACGAGCACCGGGCCGCTGCCGGTGTCCGCGAGCAGCTCGAGGTCGACGCCCCGAGCCCGGACCGTCAGCGTGAGCGGGCCGTCGACGGCACCGAGGGCGGCCTCGCCGAGCACGCGCTCCTCACCGTCCTGCCGGTGCACGACACGGGCGTGCAGCGTGTCGCCGTCACGCTGCACCGCGAGGCGGGCGTGGTCCTTCTCGGACTGCCGGACGACGACCCCGGCCTCCTCGCCGGCCGCGAGGTCGGCGGAGAGGCGCACCGTGAGGTCGGCGTCCTTGTGCTGCAGACGCACCCCGAGGAACGCCGGCACCTCGACGTCGGCGAGGGTCGCCGCACGCAGCGGCAGGTCCCAGCCCTCGCCGGCCGGGGTCGCGACCTCGGTCGGCTGGGCACGCACGGCGGTCCAGCGCAGGTCCGACGGCGGGACGACGCCCGTGGCCGCACCCTGCGCGGCACCGGGCCGCGGCTCGCGGCCGAAAGGCACCTCGACCTGCGCGGGGACGCGGCCGACGCCCGGTGCGAACACCGGCCAGCCGTCCTCCCACTCGACGGGCACGAGGAACGTCTCACGGCCCAGCGGGTAGTGGTAGCCGCCGTACGTACGCATCGCGAGGAGCACGGCCCACCAGCTGCCGTCCGCGGCCTGCACGAGGTCCGCGTGCCCGGCGCCGACGACGTCCGAGCCGCGCCCGAGGTGACGGTGGGTGATGACCGGGTTCGCCTTGTTGCCGACGTACGGGCCCGTGATCGAGTCGGCGCGGGCGACGGACTCGGCGTGGTGGAACTCCGTGCCGCCCTCCGCCGCGATGAGGTAGTACGTGCCGTCGACCTTGTAGATGTGCGGCGCCTCGGCCCAGACGACGTTCTCGACGGCGCCGTGCCAGATGACGGTCTCCTCGCCGATCCACTCCATCGTCTCGCTGTCGAGCTCGCGCACCCAGACCTCGGTCTGGTCGTGCCAGCGCGGCTCGAGCGCGAGCCGGGTGCCGTGCACCCAGATGCGGCCGTCGTCGTCGAAGAAGATCGACGGGTCGATGCCGAACGACTCCAGCCAGATCGGCTCCGACCACGGCCCGGCCGGGTCGGTCGCCGTCATGAGGAAGTTGCCGCCGCGGCTGCCGTCGCGCTGGTCGACGAGCGTGCACACGACCCAGAACTTCCCGCCGTGGTACCGGATCGTCGGGGCGTACAGCCCGCCCGAGGACCAGATGCCCGTGAAGTCGAGCTGCCCGGGACGGTCGACGACGTGGCCGATCTGCTCCCACGTGACGAGGTCGGTGCTGCGGAACACCGGCAGGCCCGGCAGGTACTCGAACGTCGAGGCGACGAGGTAGTAGTCCTCGCCCACCCGGCAGATCGAAGGGTCCGGGTAGCAGCCCGGCAGGATCGGGTTGACCGCGGTGCTCATGCCTGTGCCACCTCCACGTCGACGATCCGCCGGTCGGCGGCCGAGATCTCGTGCACGTCGCCGGTGATGCGCAGGACGGCGCGGGCGGTGCGCGCGCCGGGCACCGTGCGGCGCGTGATCTCACGGGCGCTGCTGATGGCGCCGCCGGTCGCGTCGTCGCTGAGGTCCGCCTGGACCGCCGCGTGCGAGGCGACCCACACCTCGACGTCGCCGGGCTCGACGACCCGCACGAGGCGGCGGTCGACGAGGGACAGGCGCGTCGTCGGCACGCGGAACGTCACGCGGCGGGACTCGCCCGCCTCGAGCGTCACCCGGGCGTAGCCGAGCAGCTGCGCGATGGGCCGCACGACCGAGGCCGCGACGTCCCGCCCGTAGAGCTGGACGACGTCCGCCCCGGCGACGGCACCGGTGTTCGTCACCGTGACCGACGCGGCGAACGTGCCGGACGCGTCGACCGTCTCGTCGACGACGAGGTCGGAGTACGCGAACGAGGTGTAGCTGAGGCCGAAGCCGAACGGCCGCACCGGCGTCGGGTCCGTCGACGTGACGTCGGACGGCCCGCCGAGGATCGGGTGCAGGTAGCGGTACGGCTGGGCCCCGGCGGCGCGCGGCAGCGAGACCGGCAGACGCCCGGAGGGGTTGACCGCACCGGTGAGCACGTCGGCGATCGCGTCCCCGCCGCCCTCGCCGGGGAAGAACGCCTGGAGCACGGCGGCCGGGCGCGGGCCCTCGCCGTCGAGCGCCCAGCCGATGGCGTACGGGCGGCCCGTGAGCAGCACCATGACGACCGGCGTGCCGGTGGCGACGAGCGCCTCGACGAGCGCGCGCTGCGCCCCCGGCAGGTCGAGCGACTCGACGTCGTTGCCCTCACCGACGGTGCCGCGGCCGAAGAGGCCGGCCTGGTCGCCGACGACGACGACCGCGACGTCCGCGCCGGTGGCCGCCGCGACGGCGGCGTCGAAGCCGGACGTGTCGTCGCCCTCGACCGTGCAGCCCTCGGCGTACGTCACCTCGGCGCCGAGCGTGCCCTCGAGGGCCTCCCGCACGGAGCGGATCTCGAAGCCGAGCGGCAGGTCGGGGTGGTGCGCGAGCACGTGGTTGGCGAAGGAGTAGCAGCCCATGAGCGCCTCGGCGCGGGCGGCGTTCGGGCCGACGACGGCGACGCGGCGCGGCTGCGCGAGCGGCAGCACACCGTCGTTCGACAGCAGGACGACGGACTCGGCGGCGAGCCGGCGGGCCAGCTCACGGTGCCGCGGCGAGTCGAGGTCGATGTCGGTCGGCGGCTCGTCCTCGAACGCGTCGGGGTCGAGCAGGCCGAGCTCCTCCTTCTGCGCGAGCGCACGGAGCACGGCACGGTCGACGAGCGCCTCGTCGACGAGCCCGGCGCGCACGCGCTCGGCGAGCGGCTCGAGGAACGCGTCGCCCGTCGGGAGCTCGATGTCGAGGCCGGCCGAGAGGGCCATCGCGGCGGCCTCGCCGCGGTCGGCCGCGATGCCGTGCATGACCTGGAGGAAGGCGACCGCGAAGTAGTCCGCGACGACGACGCCGTCGAAGCCCCACTGCTCGCGCAGCACCTCGGTGAGGTAGTGCGGGTCGGAGGCGAGCGGCACGCCGTCGAGGTCGGTGTAGGAGTTCATCACCGAGCGGACGCCGCCGTCACGGACGGCCATCTCGAACGGGGGCAGGTAGATCTCGGCGATCTCGCGCGGGCCGGCGTGCACCGGGGCGTGGTTGCGCCCGGCGGCCGAGGCGGAGTAGCCGACGAAGTGCTTGAGCGTCGCGTGGACGCCGGCCTCCTGCAGACCGCGCACGTACGCGGTGCCGACGGTCCCGACGAGGTACGGGTCCTCGCCGATGCACTCGTCGACACGGCCCCAGCGCGGGTCGCCGACGACGTCGAGGACGGGCGCGAGGCCCTGGTGGATGCCGAGCTCGCGCATCGAGTCGCCGATGGCGCGGGCGGCCTCGTGGACGAGCTCGGGGTCGAACGCCGCGCCCCAGGCGAGCGGCGTCGGGTAGGTGGCGGCCTGCCAGGCGGCGAGGCCGGTGAGGCACTCCTCGTGGACGAGCGCCGGGATCCCCAGGCGCGTCTCGCGCTTGAGGCGGCGCTGCTCGGCCCACAGCCACGCAGCGCGCTCGGCGGGCTCCACGGGACGCGTGCCGTACACCCGCGTGTAGTGGCCCAGCCCGTGCTTGGTGATCTCGGCCAGCTGCCCGGAGTCCTTCTGGCCGGAGGCCATCTCGGACTGCATCGGTGCGACGGTGCCGTTCTGGTCGAGCCAGTAGCCGACGAGCTGCGCGAGCTTCTCCTCGAGCGTCATGCGTGCGAGCAGGTCGCGGACACGCGCCGAGACGACAGGCATGGCGGGCGGGAGGGACTCGGGCTGCGCGTCGGTGCGCAGGGTCTCGGACACGGGGTGGTGCTCCTTAGGCAAAAAGGTGGGTGGTACGGCTCGCGGCCCCCCGGGCGGGTTCCCGGACGGCCGCGGCGGCAGGGGCCGTCAGCCCTTCACTGCGCCGGTGAGACCACCGACGATGCGCCGCTCGAACAGCGAGAAGAAGATGAGCGCAGGGATCATCGACAGCGACGTGAACGCGAGGACGCGTGCCGTGTCGACCGAGTACTGCGACGCGAACGTCTGCACACCGAGGGGCAGCGTGTACATCGTCTCGCTGTTGAGGATGAACAGCGGCAGCATGTAGCTGTTCCAGCTCGCCACGAAGGCGAGGATGCCGACGGTGACGACACCGGGCAGCGACAGCGGCACGACCATCCGGAAGAAGAAGCCCAGACGGCTCGCACCGTCGATGGCCGCCGCCTCCTCGAGCTCCTTCGGGATGGCCCGCAGGAACGGCACGAGGATGATGATCGTCGTCGGCAGCGCGAAGGCGATCTGCGGGAGGATGATCCCCGCGAGGCTGTTCATGAGGCCGAGGTTCTTCACGAGGATGTACAGCGGCGTGATGGCCACCGTCATCGGGAACATGAGACCCGCGGCGAACAGCGAGTACATCGCCGGCTGGAGCTTGAAGTCGTACCGGGCGAGCACGAAGCTCGCCATGACCCCGAGGATGACGACGCCGATCGTCGTCGAGATGGCGGCGATCGCCGAGTTGCCGAACTGCTGCCAGAAGATCGAGCTCTCGATGACCGAGGCGTAGTTGCCCCACTCCCACGTCGTCGGGAAGCCCGACGGGTCCGCGGTGATCTGCGAGTTCGTGCGCAGACCGCCGAGGATGATGTAGAGCACCGGACCGATGCACACACCGACGAGGAGCCACGCGACGACGTAGACGAGGGGGTTGACCCGCTCGGTCTTCTTGCTCTTGCGCATCTTGGGCGCCTGTGCCGACGGAGCCGGCACTGCCTGGACGGCGGTCGCGGACATCACTTCTTACCTCCCGTGAGCGCGCCCTCGGTGTCGCGGCGGAGCACGAAGCGCTGGTAGGTCAGCGCGATGACCAGCGAGATGATGAACAGCACGACCGCGACGGCGTTACCGAAGCCGTAGTTCGCGGCGTTGCGGCCGTTGAGCACCATGTACGTGGCCATGGTCGACGTGCCCGCGGTGGCCGAGACGTACTGGCCCCAGATGATGTAGACGAGGTCGAACAGCTGCAGCGAGCCGATGATCGACAGGAACGCCCAGATCCGCAGCGTCGGGCCGAGCAGCGGCAGCGTGATGCGACGCTGGGTCTGCCAGTAGGAGGCACCGTCGATCGCGGCGGCCTCGTGGAGCTCCTCGGGGATGGACTGCAGACCCGCGAGGAAGAGGATGACGGCGAAGCCGACGTACTTCCACGTGATGATGATCATCAGCGACCAGATCGCGATGTCCGGGTCGGACAGCCAGTCGACCTTGAGCGCGTCGAGCCCGATCTTCTCGAAGAAGCTGTTGACGGCACCCGTGGTCTGGAGCATGAGGCTCCAGCCGGTCCCGACGATGACCTCGGAGACGACGTACGGGACGAAGATGAGCACGCGGATGAGCGAGCGCCCGCGGATCTTGCGGTTGAGGAGCAGCGCGAGGACGACCGCTGCGGGGCCCTGCATGACCAGCGACATGACGACGATGAAGCCGTTGTGCAGCAGCGCGTCGTGGAACGTCGTGTCCTGGAGGATGGTGATGTAGTTCTGCAGGCCGACGAAGTCCGTCGGGACGCCGTAGCCCTTCCACTTGAAGAACCCGTAGTACGCCGCCATCAGCACCGGGAAGATGACGAACGACACGAAGACGATGATCGCCGGACCTGCGAGAAGGCTGATCTCGGCTGCCTGACGCCAGTCGCGCTTCCGGGTCCGGCGGACCGGGGACGGTGCCGTGGAGGCACCCTCCCCGACCACCGAGCGTCCCTCGGGCGACGGCGTCGTGACGAGCGCGTTCGCGCCCTGGGAGTCGCTCATGGAACTCGTTACTCCTTGGCTGCCGCGGCCTTGACCGTCGCGACGATGCTCTGGGCGTCGCCGTTGCCGGCCAGCATCTCGACGACACCCGTGTTGAGGGCGTTGCCGACGTTCTGGCCGAGCAGCGTGTCGAGCCACACGGTCACGTAAGCGGCGTCGTTGTACGCCGCGAGGACGTCCTGGAGCGCCGGGTCGGTCACGGCCGCCTGCGCCTCCTTGCTCGCCGGGATGGTGACGAACGCCTCGGCGTAGCCCTCCTGGTGCTCCTGAGCCATGTAGAAGTTCAGGAAGTCGGCGCACGCCTCGGGAGCGTCCACGTGGCAGGCGTACCCGTCGACGCCACCCATCATGGCCGTCGGGTCACCCTCGCCACCGTCGATCGCCGGGAACGGGAACCAGCCGAGGTCGGCCAGCGGCTCGCCGTCGGGCGTGAGGCCCGCGATGACGCCCGGGTTCCAGGCACCCATGAGCTCCATGGCGGCCTGGTGGTTGGCGAGCAGACCGGCCGAGGAGCCGGCACCCTGCTGCGCCGTCGTGGTGAGGAAGCCGTTGTTGAACGGCTCGATGCCGGCGAAGTCCGCGAAGGTCTCGCCCGCCTCCAGCCAGCACGGGTCGTCGAAGTTCATCTCGGCGGCCGACTCGTTGATCGAGTCCTGCGAGCAGGCGCGCAGCGCGAAGAAGTAGTACCAGTGCGCGGCGGGCCAGGCGTCCTTGGCACCCAGGGCGATGGGCTGGATGCCCGCGGCCTTGAGCTTGCCGACGACGTCCTCGAGCTCGGCCATCGTCGTGGGCGTCTCGGTGATGCCGGCCTGCGCGAACAGGTCCTTGCTGTACCACATGCCGCCGGGGAGGACGGCGGTCGGCATGCCGTAGACCTTGCCGTCGACCGCGAACGCGTCGAGCGCGCCGCCGACCGCGTCACGCACGGAGTCGTCGATCTTGTCGGTGAGGTCCATGACCTGGCCGGCCTCGACGATGGCCGCGAGCTTGCCGCCACCGCGCGCCATGAAGATGTCGGGTGCGTCGCCGCCGTTGAGGGCGGTCTGCAGCTTGCCGTCCATGTCCTCGTTCTGGATGGACTGGACGTTGATCGTGACGCCCGGGTTGGCCTCCTCGAAGGCCGCGACCGTGGCCTCCCAGTACGCCTTGCCGTCGCCCGTGGTCGAGTTGTGCCAGAACGTCAGCTCGACGTTGCCGTCACCACCCGCGGAGCCACCGTTGTCGTCGGAGCCGCACGCGGTCAGCGCGAGCGCCCCCATGAGCACGGCGGCCGTGGCCGCCAGTGTCTTCCTTGCCCTCATCGGTCTGTCCCTCTTCGTTGAGCCACACAGAAGCCCGAGAGAACCCGCCGGGAGTCCCCTCAGGAGCGCAGACGTTCACGCCGACGCGCGTCGTCCCCCCTGACGCTCGTCTGCACTCGCCCCGACGCTGCGGGGCGGCCTGGACGACTCTCGCAAGGGCCGACGGGGTGAGTCAACCTGCTTCGATAACGATATCGAAGCGGTGCGTCGATATGCCTGGTAAAGACGGACCGCGCCCGTTCGGGGCCCGCCAGGCCACGTTGTGCACCACGGACCGAGGTCCCGGTCGCCGCGTGACCCTCGCCGCGTCGCTGTGCACCTGCTGTGTGGCGCAGGTCGCAGCGCCCGCCAGGCCGTCCCCGACCGGTCCTCAGGCCTCCGCCGCCACGGTGTCCGCGAGCCGGAGGACGTCCGCGAACCAGGGGGTGACGAGGTCGGCACGCACGAGCTCGGCGGCCCGCTGCGGGGTCACCCACGCGGTCCTCGCGACCTCCGTGGGGTCCGGTCGCAGCACCCCCTCGGCACGGCCCACGACGACGTGGTCGTGCTCCCACTCGACGTGGCCCGAGGCCGGGTCGGGGGCGCGGTAGCGGAACGTCCCGACCTCGCGGGCGTCGACGAGGTCGAGGCCGAGCTCGGCGCGCACGCGCGCGGTCGCGCTCGCCACGAGGTCGGCGCCGGGCGCGGGGTGGCCGCAGCACGTGTTGGCCCACAGCCCGCCGAACCGGGTCTTCGTCAGGGCACGCCGCTGCAGGAGCATCCCCTCGGGGCCGACGACCATGACGGAGAACGCCCGGTGCAGCCGGCCGGGGGCTGCGTGGGCCTGCCCCACCGTCGTCTCGCCCGTGGGGCGCCCCTGCTCGTCGACCAGCTCGACGGGGTCCGTCTCCGCCATGCCGTGCCCCTTCCGCTCGTCCCGAGCGGTCAGTAGGTCATGGAACACCACCGTTCGGCAACCCCAGCCGCACGTCAGGGCCCGTCCCGGGCACGCACGAGGCCCCGGCCCCCTCGCGGGGACCGGGGCCTCGTGCGTGGTGCGTCAGGCCGGGGAGAGCCCGGTGCCGCCGTCGCCGCGGTTCGGGGCCGCCGGTGCGGCGGGCACGTCCGTGCCCGAGCCCGGGGTCCCGGCGCCGACGCTCACCGGCTCCTTCTGCTGCTCGCCGCGCGGCACGCCGCGGAACGTGAACTCGCCGAGCAGGCCCTCGCCCTGGGCGTCGACGACGACCAGCTGACCGGACTTCAGCTCCCCGAAGAGGATCTTCTCCGACAGCGCGTCCTCGATGTCCCGCTGGATCGCACGGCGCAGCGGCCGGGCACCCAGCACGGGGTCGTAGCCCTTCTCGGACAGCAGCTTCTTCGCGGCGGGCGTGAGCTCGATGCCCATGTCCTTGTCGCGCAGACGCTTGTCGAGCTTGGCGATCATGAGGTCGACGATCGCGAAGATCTCCGGCTGCGAGAGCTGCGGGAAGACCACCACGTCGTCGACGCGGTTGAGGAACTCGGGACGGAAGTGCGTCTTGAGCTCGTCGTTGACCTTGGCCTTCATGCGCTCGTACGACGTCGACAGGTCGCCGCCGGCCTGGAAGCCGGTCATGACGCCCTTGGCGATGTCCCGCGTGCCGAGGTTCGTCGTCATGATGATGACGGTGTTCTTGAAGTCGACCACCCGGCCCTGCGAGTCGGTGAGGCGACCGTCCTCGAGGATCTGCAGCAGCGAGTTGAAGATGTCCGCGTGCGCCTTCTCGACCTCGTCGAAGAGGACGACGGAGAACGGCCGGCGGCGCACCTTCTCGGTGAGCTGGCCACCCTCGTCGTACCCGACGTAGCCGGGGGGCGAGCCGAACAGCCGCGAGACCGTGTGCTTCTCGGAGAACTCCGACATGTCGAGCTGGATGAGCGCGTCCTCGTCCCCGAAGAGGAACTCGGCGAGCGCCTTGGCCAGCTCGGTCTTCCCGACGCCCGTGGGGCCGGCGAAGATGAACGACCCACCAGGACGCTTGGGGTCCTTGAGGCCCGCACGCGTGCGGCGGATGGCCTGCGAGAGCGCCTTGATGGCGGCGTCCTGGCCGACGACCCGCTTGTGCAGCTCGTCCTCCATGCGCAGCAGGCGGCTCGACTCCTCCTCGGTGAGCTTGAACACCGGGATGCCCGTGGCGTTCGCCAGCACCTCGGCGATGAGCTCCTCGTCGACCTCCGCGACGGCGTCGAGGTCGCCGTTCTTCCAGGCCTTCTCCTTCTCGGCGCGCTTGAGCCCGAGCTGCTTCTCCTCGTCGCGCAGGCGCGCGGCCTTCTCGAAGTCCTGCTCGTCGATCGCCGACTCCTTGTCGCGGCGCGTCTCGGCGATCTGCTCGTCGAGCTCGCGCAGCTCCGGCGGGGCCGTCATGCGGCGGATGCGCAGGCGGGCGCCGGCCTCGTCGACCAGGTCGATGGCCTTGTCCGGCAGGTACCGGTCGTTGACGTACCGGTCGGCGAGCGTCGCGGCGGCGACGAGCGCGGAGTCCGTGATGGACACGCGGTGGTGCGCCTCGTAGCGGTCGCGCAGACCCTTGAGGATCTCGATCGCGTGCTGGAGGTTCGGCTCGGAGACCTGGATCGGCTGGAAGCGGCGCTCGAGGGCCGGGTCCTTCTCGACGTACTTGCGGTACTCGTCGAGCGTCGTCGCGCCGATGGTCTGCAGCTCGCCGCGCGCGAGCATCGGCTTGAGGATCGACGCGGCGTCGATCGCGCCCTCGGCGGCACCCGCACCCACGAGGGTGTGGATCTCGTCGATGAACAGGATGATGTCGCCGCGGGTGCGGATCTCCTTGAGGACCTTCTTCAGGCGCTCCTCGAAGTCACCGCGGTAGCGCGACCCGGCGACGAGGGCGCCGAGGTCGAGCGTGTAGAGCTGCTTGTCCTTGAGCGTCTCCGGGACGTCCCCGCGCACGATGTCCTGCGCGAGCCCCTCGACGACCGCCGTCTTGCCGACGCCGGGCTCGCCGATGAGCACGGGGTTGTTCTTCGTGCGGCGGGACAGCACCTGCATGACCCGCTCGATCTCCTTCTCGCGCCCGATGACCGGGTCGAGCTTGCCGTCGCGGGCCGCCTGCGTGAGGTTGCGGCCGAACTGGTCGAGCACGGCCGACCCCGAGGGCTGCCCCTCGGCCGGGCCGCCCGACGCCACGGGCTCCTTGCCCTGGTAGCCCGAGACGAGCTGGATGACCTGCTGGCGCACGCGGTTGAGGTCCGCGCCGAGCTTGTTGAGGACCTGGGCGGCGACGCCCTCGCCCTCGCGGATGAGGCCGAGCAGGATGTGCTCGGTCCCGATGTAGTTGTGGCCGAGCTGCAGCGCCTCGCGCAGCGACAGCTCGAGGACCTTCTTGGCCCGCGGCGTGAACGGGATGTGCCCGCTCGGGGCCTGCTGGCCCTCGCCGATGATCTCCTGGACCTGGGCGCGCACCGCCTCGAGCGAGATGCCGAGCGACTCCAGAGCCTTGGCCGCGACACCCTCACCCTCGTGGATGAGGCCCAGGAGGATGTGCTCGGTGCCGATGTAGTTGTGGTTGAGCATCCGCGCCTCTTCCTGGGCGAGGACGACCACGCGACGGGCTCGGTCCGTGAATCTCTCGAACATGTGCACTCCTCACGAGCGGCGTGCCCCGCCTGGACCCGAGCGGCAGGGGTGCGCACGGGGCCGACAGGACGGCGTTGTTCGATGCTAACGGCGGGGTCCGCCCGGGACGTCCTGTGTTCGCCGCAGGCGGAGAGGGCGACGGACGACGGGCGCCCGGCACCGGCGGGCCGCCACGGGGACGGACGCAGCGACGAGTCGGCGAGGCCCCGGGGACGACGCGGCGACGACGCGCGGACGACGCGGACCCGGGCGTCAGCCGGCCAGGTCGAGCACCTCGCGGACCTGCTCGAGCGCACGGGTGAGCACGTCGTCCGGCGCGGTGAGCGCGAGCCGCACCCACCCCTCCTCGGCGGTGTAGACCCGGCCCGAGGACGCGACGACCCCCCGCTCGCGCAGGAGCGCGCACAGGTCGGCCGACGGCAGGCC
>JAEXEM010000241.1 GCA_023401045.1 Actinomycetes bacterium | reverse complement strand
CGTCGAGGTGACGACGACCGTCGTCACGTCCTTGACCGCGACCTTGCGCGCCGACGCCGCCTGCAGCCCCATGGCGACCGCGAGCAGCGCGACGACCGTCGTGCCCCACCACGTCCCCGCGACCGGGCGCTCGACGACCGCGGCGACACCGAGGACGACGACGAGGGCGCCAGTCGTCGCGAAGCTGCCGGTCGTGCGCCGGGTCCAGCCGGGCGCGGCGGTGCGCAGCAGCCGCCCCCCGAGCGCTGCGCCCACGACGAACCCGGCGAGCGCGACGGCCGGGCCGAGCACCGGCAGCCCGGGCGCACCCGCGAGCCCCATGCCGAGCACGATGACGTTGCCCGTCATGTTCGCCGTGAAGACGTTGTCTAGCCCGAGGTACCCGACGGCGTCGACGACACCCGTGGTGAACGTCAGCGCGAGCACGAGGACGAGGTCCAGCCGGGCGCCGGTCACCTCGTCATCGTCACCTGCCGGAGCCGCCGCCGCCCGTCGGCACGAGCCGCAGCGTGACGTCGACGACCTGCGGGCCGACGACCGTCCCGACGATCTGCGGGCCGTGGCTGTCGTACTTCGCGTGGTACGCCGCGTCGAGGGCGTCGTGCACGTCGTGCGGTGCCGGCTCGTAGCGCACCTCGACGTCGTCGTCACCCGCGCGGACGCGGCCGTGCCCGGAGGCACGGGCCCGGCGGAACCAGCCGTTGTCCGGGCCGTAGGCGGACCGCACGTAGAGGTCGTCGCCGAGGCGCGCGCACCAGATCGTCGTGAACGGCCGGAGCGACCCGTCGGGCCGGTACGACGAGACCTCCACCTCCTCGGCGTCGCCGAGCCGGTCGAGCTGGTCGGGGTCCCACGTCGTCACGGTGCCTCCTCGATCCGCCGGTCCCTGCATCGTGGCGGGCGGCACGCCCGCGCGCCACCCTCGACTCCAGCGGGCCGCGCGTAGGGTCGGCCCATGCCCCGCACCATCGCCACGACGACGACCGTCGACCTCGACGGGCTGCTCGAGTTCGTCCGCCCGCGCCACCACCTGCTGCTCGTCACGACCCGCGCCGACGGTCGCCCGCAGGTGTCCCCCGTGAGCGGCGGCGTCGACGACGAGGGCC
Organism: Actinomycetes bacterium; assembly: GCA_023401045.1. GTDB lineage: Bacteria > Actinomycetota > Actinomycetes > Actinomycetales > Cellulomonadaceae > Cellulomonas. Next base: position 4,676 of record JAEXEM010000241.1, on the reverse strand, counting down.
GCATCGTCATCTCGACGTACCCGGACCGCGCGAAGGTGCGCAACGCCGAGCGGGACCCGCGGGTGACGGTGTGCGTCCTCTCCGACACGTGGGACGGGCCCTACGTGCAGGTGGACGGCACCGCCGAGGTGCTGCGCATGCCCGAGGCCGAGGACGCGCTCGTCGACTACTACCGCTGCATCGCCGGCGAGCACCCCGACTGGGACGAGTACCGCGCGGCCATGCGCCTGCAGGGCAAGGCCCTCGTGCGGGTCACGCCGGAGCGCTGGGGACCCGTGGCGACCGGCGGCTTCCCGGCCGACGTCGCCGAGCGTCTCGACGCCCAGGGCTGACCCGCCCACCGGGCCGGCGCGCGGGGTCGTCCCCGGAGTTGCGCAACGACTACCGATGCCCGCGCGGCCGACGACTGCCTACCCTGCGACGGCCGGTGCACCCACCGGCGCCGCACCACCAGGAGGACACGCATGCCCCGCCCCCCGCGCGCCCGCGCGCTGCTCGTGCCGGCGGCGTGCCTGCTGCTGACCGGGTGCGCCTGGTTCGGCGGCGACGAGCAGAGCAGCACCGACGTCCTCGAGCTCGAGGTCGGCGACTGCGTCCGCACCCCCACCGAGGCGCAGGTCGAGCTCACCGCGGTGAGCACCGTGCCGTGCGACGCCGAGCACGAGATGGAGGTCTACGCCCTCGTGCCGGACGCGCTCGACGGCCCCGAGGCCTACCCGGGCGCGGACGCCCTCAGCGCGTTCGCGGACGGTGCGTGCGCCGAGCGGTTCGCCGACTACGTCGGGGTCGACTACCGCGACTCCGACCTCTTCTTCACCTACCTCGTGCCCTCGACCCGGGGCTGGGCCGACGGCGACACGACCGTCACCTGCCTCGTGACGACGACCGGCGAGACGCTCACCGCGTCCGTCGCCGGCACCGGGCGCTGAGAGGAGCCGCCGTGCCCGCCCCCGCGACCGCCACCGCGACGCTCACGTGCAGCTTCGGTGCGGCACCGGCGACGCTCGTCGCACTGCCGACCCCGCGCGTCATGGTCGAGGGCAAGCCGGTCGCGACGATCACCGACTCCGCGCCGCTCGTCAACATCCCGACGTTCGGCATGTGCGCCTCCCTCGCGAACCCGCAGGTCGCGGCCGCGACCGCAGCGGCGCTCGGCGTCCTCACGCCGATGCCGTGCATCCCCGCGACGGGCACGCCGTGGACGCCGGGGGCGCCGCGCACGACCGTCGGCGGGCGGCCCGTGCTCACGCAGGGGTCGATGTGCACGTGCGTCTACGGCGGGGTCGTCCAGGTGGCGATGGCCGGGACGGTCCGGACGCAGACGTCCTGAGGCCCCCGCAGGCGTCAGGCGCCCAGGCCCTCGACCTCGCGGACGAGCGCGTCGAGGTCCGCCGTGCGCACGTCGCGCGCCGCGTCGGCCGGGGTGCGACGCCCCGCGACGACGTCGGCGACCGCGTCGACGACCCGCTCGGCCGTGTCCTCGACGTCCTCGACGACCGCCATGAGCAGCGCCCCGAGGACGTCGCCGTGCAGCACCGGACGACCGTCCGGCGCAGGGACGAGGGGCCCGAGGGCGAGCGAGGCGCGCACCGCGACGGTGCCCGCCGGGGAGCCGACCTCGACCGTCGCGGTGAAGAAGCCGCCGTTGAGCGCACCCGCGAGCGCGACGGCGTCCGCCGTGCGGTCCGCGGGCACCTCGACCGGCAGCAGCGCGTAGCACGTCACCGTCGCGGCCTCCTCGCGGACGAGGACGAGCAGCGGCGGGCCGGGCAGCGTCGAGGTGAGGTCGAGCGTGCCGGCCTCCTCGTCGACCGTCACCGGCCGTGCGGGCGCGAGCGCCTCGGCGACGAGCGTGAGCAGCCGCCTCACGGGGTCGCCGCCTCGGTGAGCTTGCGCTGCAGGAGCTCGAGGAGCACGTCGACCATCTCCGGGGAGTTGCGTTGCGGGGTCATGGCGAGCTCGGCCTCGATGTCCTCGACGGTGATCGAGTCGATGAAGGCCGCGAAGTCGGGCGGGGTCGCGTCCGGGGCGAGGACGGCCGTGCCGACGACGAGGCCGGCGACGGGTGCCGCACCGCCGTGCGCGGCGAGGACGGTCGTCATGCGCTCCTTGCGGGCGAGGTGCTCCTCGCCCTTGAGCGTCTGGCGCAGGCGCCAGAAGAGGCCGCGGTCCTCCCGGACCTTGCCGCCGTTCGCCTCGGCCCCGGCCTTCATCGTGTTGCGCTGCGTGGCGAGCGCCCCGGAGCGGTTCCAGCGGTCGGCGAACCCGGCGCCGGTGCCGACGACGTTCGACATCGCCTCGCGCGCCCGCTCGTAGACCGTCTGCGGGTCGGCGTCGGTGCCCATCGACTCGAGCACGGCGGCCCGGATCTCGGCGAGGGCGCCGTCGTCGCTCGTCATCTCGGCGGCCTCCTCGCCGCCCGTCGTCGCCTTCTTGCGGCGCGGGTCGTGCGCGGTCACGGGCTTGACCCGGATCTTGTCGAGCATCTCGGGGCCGATCGGCTCGCCGTCGATCCGGTAGTTCGCGAGGAACGCGCGGGCGACCGCGTCACCGGCGGCGGCGCGCAGGATGATGCCGTCGACGGCGGCCTTCGGGTGCTTGCGCAGCTCGGCCTCGGCACCGCCCTCGAGGTGCTGCACGGCGGACTCCCGCTCGGCGGTCTGCGCCTGGACGACGAACACCTCGTCGGCGATGAAGTGCCCGAGGGAGTGGACGCCGTCGAGGACGGACTTCGCCGCCTTGATCGCCGCGGGGATGCCGAAGCCGCCGCCGGACGCGACCTGGCCGATCGACAGCCCGAGGTCGGCGACGGACGAGCCGAGGGCCCACGTCGTGTTCTCGAGGTTCTTCGTGTAGGTGCGCGAGACGTTCATGAGCGGCCACACCATGACGTTGACCTTGGGTCCGGTGCGGGCGGCCCGCGCCTCGAACATCGCGACGTCCGTCTCGTGCTGGCGCATGCCGGCGACGGCGACGTCCGTGACGGCCTGCACCATGGAGATGGCCGAGGCCGCGATGTCGAGCCCGGGGACGACCTTGGCGACGCCGCCGGCGACCCCGGAGTCGATGAGCTTGGCGAGGTTGGCGGTCGACTTCGCGGCCGAGACGAGCCCGCCGATGCTCGCGGCACCGGACTTCGTCGCCGCCAGCGCGCCGTACGGGTCCTTCTGCTTCCAGGCGTCGCGCGCCGAGCGGGCCGCGGCGAACGCCTCCTTCACGGCGGTGAGCAACCCGCCGAGCATGCCGGTGACGGTGCTGATGCCCTCCTTGGCCTTGCCACCGCCGGTCTTCAGCGGGTCGTCCGCGAGCTTCTCGTAGTCGTCGTCGCTCTTCACGTTGTTCTTCTTGCGCCAGCTCGCGCGGGACGCCGCGTCGGCGAGCTCCCCGACGCCGCCGGGCAGGACGTCGGCGTCCGAGCCGCCGGGCGAGTCCTTGAGCTTCGGGGTGAACTTGTCGGCGATCTTGCCGCCGGCCTTCTCGACGCCGCCGAGCGCGGTGCTGCCGACCGACTCGGCGGTGTCCGCGTACCCCGCGAGCTTGTCGAGGTTGGACGCGACGGCCGCCCCCTGCCGGGCCCGGCGGGACGCGAGCGCGGGGGCACGCTCCTCGGCGCGGGACCACGCCTCGCGGTCGACCGGGGAGTTGCGCAGCGGCAGGCGGCCGGCGAGCTTCGGGACGAGGCCCTCGCGCACCTGGCGGGCGGCCCGGTCCCGCGCGAGCTGCGGGTGCAGGTCCGGGTCGGCGGCGGTGAGCGCGGCGGCTGCGGCGACCATCCGGTCGTAGACGTCCTCGATCTCCGTCGGCATGAGGCGCGACTCGGCGATGGCGTCGTCCTCGGCCTGCACCTCCTGCTCGTGGGCGAGGGAGTCCTGACGGGCCGCGCGGACCTGGACCATGAGCCGCTCGGCGGCGGTCTCGCGCGGCGGCCGGACCGCCTCGAGCTCGACGAACTTCCCGTGCCACGTGCTGTCGTACGCCTCCTGCGCGGCGACCGCCGGGGAGATCGTGGGGTTGCGCTGGAGGATCGTGTTGTACGTGCGGACCTCGTAGGCGAGCGCCTTGTCGAACTGCGCCCACAGCCCGTTCATGCGCTTCCAGGAGCCGAGGTCCTTGCCCGGGTCGGTCCCGGGACCCGTGCCGTTCACCGTGTCCTGGAGCTCGGCACGCCCGGCGACGCCCTTGGCCCGGTCGGCGGCGAGGGCCTGCAGCTCGGCCTTCTCGGCCTGCTTGCTCTCCTTGACCGCCTGCGCCTTCTGCTCCTCCGGCGTGGGGGGCGTGCTCTTCTTGGAGCCGAAGATCTTCTTGAACGGGTTGGAGAACCGGCGCACCGCGCGCGACCCGGTCTCCTGCACGACGTGCGCGATCTCGTGCGCGAGGACCTTCTCCCCCACCGGGTCGTGCGGGGCGAACCGGCCGGGGCCGAAGAAGATGTCGTCACCCGTGGTGAACGCCTCCGCCGACAGCGCGGACGACAGCCGCCCCGCCTCGGGGCCGGTGTGGACGCGCACGTGCCCGAGGTTCGTGCCGAACGCGTCCTCCATGCGGCGGCGCACGGGGGCCGGCAGCGCCGTCCCGCCGGCGCGCGCGGACTCGATCCGGCCCGTGAGGTCGCCGTCGAGCGCACCACCGGCCGCCCCGACCGTGCCGGAGGCACCACCGAAGGAGCGCCGCAGGTG
>JAEXEM010000182.1 GCA_023401045.1 Actinomycetes bacterium | reverse complement strand
CGCCTGAGGGGCGTGACGCCCCGCGCCGCTAGCCTGGGCGTCATGACGACCGCGCACGCCGACCTGTGGACAGCCCCCCTCGCGCAGGGGCCGCTCGACGCGACGGTCGCCGTGCCCGGCTCGAAGTCGCTGTCGAACCGGTACCTGCCGCTCGCGGCGCTGGCGGGAGGCCCGAGCACGCTGCGCTCCCTGCTCGTCTCGCGCGACACCCGCCTCATGGCCGACGGGCTGCGCGCCCTCGGCGTCGACGTCGACCTCGCGGGCGACGCGGTGCGGGTCACCCCCGGTCCGCTGCGGGGCGGCGTGACGATCGACTGCGGCCTCGCCGGGACGGTCATGCGCTTCCTGCCGCCGCTCGCCGCGCTCGCCGACGGCCCGGTCCGGTTCACCGGTGACCCCGAGGCACTCGTGCGCCCCATGGGCCCGATCGTGCGGGCCCTGCGCGCGCTCGGCGTGCGGGTCGACGACGAGGGCGAGCCCGGCCACCTGCCGTTCACGGTGCACGGCACCGGCGCGGTGCGCGGCGGGCAGGTCGACGTCGACGCCTCGGGGTCGAGCCAGTTCGTCTCCGGCCTGCTGCTCGCCGCGGCGCGCTTCGAGCAGGGGCTGACGGTGCGGCACACCGGCCCCACCCTGCCGAGCCTGCCGCACATCGAGATGACGGTCGCCGTGCTGCGGGCCGCCGGCGTCGAGGTCGACGACTCGCGTCCCGACATCTGGCACGTCGCGCCGGGGCAGGTAGCCGCGCGCGACGTGCAGGTCGAGCCGGACCTGTCGAACGCCGCACCGTTCCTCTGCGCCGCGATGGTGGCCGGCGGCTCGGTGCGCGTCCCGGGCTGGCCCGCGACGACGACGCAGCCCGGCGGACTGCTGCCGGGCATCCTCGAGCGCATGGGAGGGCGCACGTCCCTCGACGGCGACGTCCTCACGGTCAGCGGCACCGGCGAGGTGCACGGCATCGACCTCGACCTGCACGCCGCGGGCGAGCTGGCCCCGACGATCGCGGCGCTCGCCGCGCTGGCCGGGTCCACCACCCGGCTGCGTGGCATCGCTCACCTGCGCGGGCACGAGACCGACCGGCTGGCCGCCCTCGCCGCGGAGATCACGCGCGTCGGCGGGCAGGCCGAGCAGACGTCCGACGGTCTGGTCATCACCCCGCGCCCGATGCACACCGCGGTGTGGCGCACCTACGCCGACCACCGCATGGCGACCGCGGGCGCGCTCGTCGGCCTGCGCGTGCCCGGCCTCGAGGTCGAGGACGTCGCGACGACGGCCAAGACGCTGCCCGGCTTCGTCGGCCTCTGGGAGGGCATGCTCGGCCTGTCGGTCGCGACGACGGGCACGACCGTCTGATGCCCTCGCGGCGGTACGACGAGCGGGACGTGCGGGTACGTCCCGGCCGCGGCTCGCGCCCCCGCACGAAGCAGCGTCCCGAGCACGCGGACGCCCTCACGGCGATGGTCGTCGCCGTCGACCGGGGGCGCTACACGGTCCTCGTCGACCCCGGCGGCCCCGGCGAGACGCGCGTGCTGGCGATGAAGGCCCGCGAGCTCGGCCGGGAGCGGGTCGTGCCGGGCGACCGGGTCGACGTCGTCGGCGACACGACGGGTGCTCCCGGCACGCTCGCGCGGATCGTCCGCATCGGCGAGCGCCGCACCGTGCTGCGCCGCACCGCGGACGACACCGACCCCGTCGAGCGCGTCATCGTCGCCAACGCCGACCGGCTCGTCGTCGTCACCGCGCTGGCGGACCCCGAGCCGCGCACCCGGATGATCGACCGGTGCGTCGCGGCGGCCTACGACGCGGGCATGGACGTCCTCCTCGCGCTGACGAAGGCCGACCTCGCCGACCCGGCCGAGCTCACCGCGATGTACGCGCCGATCGGCGTCGACGTCGTCGTCACACGCCGCGGGCCGGACGGCACGATCGACGGGCTCGACGAGCTGCGCGAGATGCTCGACGGCGAGGTGTCCGTCCTCGTCGGGCACTCGGGTGTCGGCAAGTCGACGCTCGTCAACGCGCTCGTGCCCGGTGCGTACCGCGCGACGGGCGTCGTCAACGACGTCACCGGTCGCGGCCGGCACACCTCGACGTCCGCCGTCGCGCTCGAGGTCCCGGGCGCGGACGCCCCCACGTGGGTCATCGACACCCCCGGGGTGCGCTCCTTCGGGCTCGCGCACGTCGACCCGGCGCACCTGCTGCACGCCTTCCCCGACCTCGACGACGTGGCGCGGGAGTGCCCGCGCGGGTGCACGCACCTCGCGGACTCCCCCGACTGCGCGCTCGACGACTGGGTGGCGCAGGCCCCGGACGACGCGACGCGCACTGCCCGCGTCGCCCGGCTCGACTCGTTCCGCCGGCTCCTCGTGAGCCGCCTCGGCGTCGAGGACCCCGAGCCGGACACGGCGAACGGCTGACCCCGCCCCCGCCGGGGGTTCGGTAGGTTGACCGCGCGGACGCCCGCCGAGCACGGCCGGGCGGCACCGCGGGTGCAAGGAGGACCATGGGTTACGACGACGACCTGCGGCTGGCCCACGTCATCGCCGACCAGGTCGACTCGGTGACGATGGCGCGCTTCAAGGCCCTCGACCTCCAGGTCGAGACGAAGCCCGACCTCACGCCCGTCTCGGACGCCGACCGCACGGCCGAGGACCTCGTGCGCTCGCAGCTCTCACGGACCCGCTCGCGCGACGCGGTGCTCGGCGAGGAGCGCGGTGAGGTGGGCCACGGCCCGCGCCGCTGGGTCGTCGACCCGATCGACGGGACGAAGAACTTCGTCCGCGGCGTGCCCGTGTGGGCGACCCTCCTCGCGCTCATGGACGGCGACGAGGTCGTCCTCGGCGTCGTCAGCGCGCCTGCGCTCGGCCGCCGCTGGTGGGCCGCGAAGGGCACCGGCGCGTGGACGGGCCGCTCGCTCGCGTCCGCGACGCGGATGCGCGTCTCGGGCGTCTCGCGCCTCGAGGACGCGTCGTTCTCGTACTCGGAGATCGGCGAGTGGGAGGAGCACGGTCGCCTCGACGAGTTCATGGCCCTCCAGCGGCGCGTGTGGCGCACCCGCGCGTACGGGGACTTCTGGTCGTACGTGCTCGTCGCGGACGGTGCCGTCGACGTCGCCGCGGAGCCGGAGCTCGAGCTGTACGACATGGCGGCGCTCGTGCCGATCGTCACCGAGGCGGGCGGCCGGTTCACGTCGCTCGCGGGCGTCGACGGGCCGCTCGGTGGCAACGCGGTGGCGACGAACGGGCTGCTGCACGACGACGTGCTGGCCGCGTTCGGTGGCTGAGCCGTCGGGGCCGACGCCGGAGCGGAAGGCGCAGCACGCCGCGTCCTTCACGCACGCCGGAGCGGAGTACGCGGCGGTCCGGCCGCCGTACCCGCCCGCCGCGGTGGACGCGCTCGTCCCCCCGGGCGCCGTCGACGTCCTCGACCTCGCCGCCGGGACCGGCAAGCTCACCGCCGCACTCGTCGCGCGCGGTCTGCACGTGCTCGCCGTCGAGCCCGCCGAGGGCATGCGCGCCCAGCTCGTCGCCGCGCTGCCGCAGGTCGAGGTGCACGGCGGCACGGCCGAGTCGATCGACCTGCCGGACGCGAGCGTCGACGCGGTGACGGTCGCGCAGGCGTGGCACTGGTTCGACGAGCCCGCCGCGGCGGCCGAGATCGCCCGTGTGCTGCGGCCGGGCGGCACGCTGGGGATCGTGTGGAACGACCGCGACGAGGACGTGCCGTGGGTCCGCGCCTACGGCGAGCTGCTCCACGAGCAGGCGGGCCCGCAGCTCGCCCGCGACACGTACCCGACCCTCGGCGCCGCGTACGGCGACGTCGTCGAGACGGTCGTGCAGTGGGAGCACGTCGTCGGACCGGAGGACCTCGTGCGGCTCGCGGCGACCCGCTCGTACACGATCGTCCTGCCCCCGGCGGAGCGTGCGGCGCTGCTGGCGCGCGTGCGCGACCTCGTGACGACGCATCCCGACCTCGCAGGACACGAGCACGTCGCCGTCCCCTACGTCACGCGGGTCTACACCGCCGCCCTGCGCTGACGGGCCCCGGCCGACGTCCCTGCGCCGACGGCCCCTCAGAGCCCGAGCAGCGCCGGGAGCTCGTCGAGCGAGCCGATGACGTCGACGCCGGCCGCCGCGACCTCGGCGTCGCTCACCGGCACACGTCGCGGTCCCGGACGGTCGAGCCACACCCCGACGAGGCCCGCCTCACGCGCGGCGACCGCGTCGACGTCGAGCTCGTCGCCGACGTACGCGGTCCGGGCCGGCGACGTCCCCAGCCGGCGGCACGCCTCGAGGAAGACGCGCGCATCGGGCTTTCCGACTCCCAACGTGTCGACCCCGACGAGCACCTCGAGCCGGTCGCCCAGACCGGCCCGGGCGAGCTTCGTCGTCTGGTACGCCGTGCGGGCGTTCGTCAGCGCGCCGACGACCACACCGGCCTCGAGGAGGCGCCCGAGCACCGCGTCGGCGTCCTCGTGGGCGGTCCACCCCGCGGCGAAGCCCTCCTCGAAGACCGCGTCCCATGCGTCGTACCCGGCGTCGTCGAGCACCGGGCCGCCGAACGCGGCGTGCAGCTCGTTGGCGCGCGTCATCCGCTGGTCGCGGAACGTGCGCTCGCCGCGGGTGTACGCCCGGTAGTGCCCGTTGACGTCGGCCCGCCACGCCGCCAGCGCGGCGTCGACGTCCGCACCCGGCACGTACCGGGCGAGGACGCCGGCGAGCGCACCGCGGAACGCGTCCCGCGTGGCGACGAGCGTGTCGTCGATGTCGAACAGGACGCCGTCGACGCGCCTCACAGCGTGGCGCGCAGGCGGGCGACGCGCGCCAGCGTCGCGTCCTTGCCGAGGATCTCCATCGACTCGAACAGCGGTGGGGAGACCCGGCGGCCGGTGAGCGCGACCCGCAACGGGGTGTAGGCGAACCGTGCCTTGATGCCGAGGCCACCCTCCTCGGCCGGTGCGACGAGCGCGGCGGCGAGCGCCTCCTGCGTCGCGGCCGTCGTGAACCCGTCGGCCGGCAGCTCGCCGAGCACGCGGGTCGCGGTGTCGAGGACGTCGCCCGCCTCGGGGCGCAGCGCGTCGCGCGCGTCGTCCGCGACCTCGACGGCGTCGTCGGCGACGAAGAGGAAGCCGAGCATCCCGACGGCCTCGCCGAGCAGCGTCATGCGCTCCTGGACGAGCGGGGCGCCGGCGTCGAGCAGCGCGCGGTGCTCCGCCGAGAGGTCCGCGTACGAGTCGGCGGGCACGAGCCCGGCGTGGTGCAGGTAGGGCACGAGCCGGTCGCGGAAGTCCTCGGGGGCGAGCATCCGCACGTGGGCGGCGTTGATGGCCTCGGCCTTCTTGAGGTCGAAGCGCGCCGGGTTCGGGTTGACGTCGGCGACGTCGAACGCCCCGACCATCTCCTCGAGGGTGAAGACGTCGCGGTCCGGGGCGATCGACCAGCCGAGGAGCGCGAGGTAGTTGAGCAGGCCCTCGGGGGTGAAGCCGCGCTCCCGGTGGAGGAAGAGGTTCGACTCGGGGTCCCGCTTGGAGAGCTTCTTGTTGCCCTCGCCCATGACGTACGGCAGGTGCCCGAACAGCGGCATGACCGTCGCGACGCCGAGGTCGAGCAGCGCGCGGTAGAGCACGACCTGACGGGGCGTCGACGACAGCAGGTCCTCGCCGCGCAGCACGTGCGTGATGCCCATGAGCGCGTCGTCGACGGGGTTGACGAGCGTGTAGAGCGGGTGGCCGTTGCCGCGCACGATGACGTAGTCCGGCACGGAGCCGGCCTTGAACGTGATCTCCCCGCGCACGAGGTCGGTGAAGGTGACGTCCTCGTCGGGCATCCGCATGCGGATGACGGCCTCGCGGCCCTCCGCGCGGAACGCCGCCTTCTGCTCCTCGGTGAGGTCACGGTCGAAGCCGTCGTACCCGAGCTTGGGGTCGCGGCCGGCGGCGCGGTGACGTGCCTCGACCTCCTCCGGCGTGGAGAACGACTCGTAGGCGTACCCGCCGTCGACGAGGCGCGCGACGACGTCGCGGTAGAGGTCGTAGCGCTGCGACTGCCGGTAGGGCTCGTGCGGGCCGCCGACCTCGACGCCCTCGTCCCAGTCGAGCCCGAGCCAGCGCAGCGCGTCGAGCAGCTGGAGGTACGACTCCTGCGAGTCGCGGGCGGGGTCGGTGTCCTCGATGCGGAAGACGAACGTGCCGCCGACGTGCCGGGCGTAGGCCCAGTTGAACAGCGCGGTGCGGATGAGGCCGACGTGGGGCGTGCCCGTCGGGGACGGGCAGAAGCGGACGCGCACAGGGCTGCTGGCGGACAAGGAGCACCTCGGGGATGGCAGGAACGGGAGCCGTTCCAGCCTACCGAGCGCCCGGAACCCCGCCGTCCCGCGGCGCGTTGGAGGAGACATGCCCGGCTCGACCGCAGCGCCCCTCACACCTCACGACGCACAGTCCGCCTCGCACGCCGGGGCGGCGCCGGCCCCGGACGGCGACACGCCGGGCGTCACGGGGCACGGGGTCGCCGAGGTGGTCCGACGACGGGCGTCGGAGCTCGTCACGGAGGGCACGGACCCCGGGCGGGTCGTCGGCCGGGTACGCGACGCGCAGCGCGAGATGGCGCGCTTCCGCATGGTCTACGAGTTCGGCATCGAGGAGATGCTGACGAAGATCCGCGTCCTGCGCTCGGAGTTCCGCCAGACCCACGACCACAACCCCATCGAGCACGTGACGTCACGCCTCAAGTCGATGGACTCGATCCTCGACAAGACGCTGCGCTACGGGTGCGCGAGCGACCTGGCGACCATCCGCGAGCGCGTCCGCGACATCGCCGGCATCCGGATCACGTGCAGCTTCGAGTCCGACGCGTACTGGGTGGCGGACATGCTCACCCGGCAGCCGGACGTCGAGGTGGTGCAGCGCAAGGACTACATCGCGCGCCCCAAGCCCAACGGCTACCGCTCGCTGCACCTCATCGTGCGGATCCCGGTGTTCCTGTCCGACCGGACCGAGCACGTGTTCGTCGAGGTGCAGATCCGCACCATCGCCATGGACTTCTGGGCGAGCGTGGAGCACAAGCTCTCCTACAAGTACCGCGACGCCCTGCCGGAGCACCTGCGCGCGGAGCTCCTCGACGCCGCGGCGACCGCCGCGGAGCTCGACGCGCGCATGGGCAGGCTGCGCGACGAGGTGCGGGACCTCGGCGACGGCGTCGCGGCGGACCGCACCGCAGCGCCCTGAGCACCGGCTGCGCGGATCCTCCCCGCGGCGACCGGCCGTCGTC
>JAEXEM010000172.1 GCA_023401045.1 Actinomycetes bacterium | reverse complement strand
CGGCCCCTCCCCCCCCCGGGGGCCGGACCGCCCCGGGGGGGGAGGGGCCGGGCCCAGGTCGTCGCGTGTCACGCCCGCGCTCCCGCGGGCTCGAGGAACGGCACGCGCTCGGCGTGCTCGCCCTGCTTGCCGATGTTGAACGAGCTCACCGGGCGGTGGTAGCCCATGACGCGCGTCCACACCTCGCACGTCGTGACGACGTCGTCCTCGTCGCACGTCGGGCACAGGTGGTGCTCACCGGCGAGGTACCCGTGGCGGGGGCAGATGGAGAACGTCGGGGTGACCGTGAGGTAGGGCAGCCGGAACGTGCTGAGCGCCCGCTTGACGAGCTCCTTGCACGCCTCCGGGGTGGAGATCCGCTCGGCCATGTAGAGGTGCAGCACGGTGCCGCCGGTGTACTTCGTCTGCAGCTCGTCCTGCCGCTCGAGCGCCTCGAACGGGTCGTCGGTGAACCCCACCGGCAGCTGCGAGGAGTTTGTGTAGTACGGGTGGTCGGGCGTGCCGGCCTGGAGGATCGTCGGGAAGCGCTTCTTGTCCTCCTTGGCGAACCGGTACGTCGTGCCCTCCGCCGGGGTGGCCTCGAGGTTGTAGAGGTTCCCCGTCTCCTCCTGGAACTCGACCATCCGGGCCCGCACGTGGTCGAGGACCCGCACCGCCATCGCGTGGCCGCGCCCGTCGGTGATGTCGTAGAGGTCGCCGGTGAAGTTCCGGATCATCTCGTTGAGACCGTTGACGCCGATCGTCGAGAAGTGGCTGTCGAGCGAGCCGAGGTAGCGCCGCGAGTACGGGAACAGGCCCTCGTCCATGAGCCGCTGGATCGTCGTGCGCTTGAGCTCGAGGGACGTGCGGGCGAGGTCGAGCAGGCGGTCGAGGTCGGCGAGCAGGCCCTCCTCGTCACCGGGGTGACGGAAGCCGAGGCGCGCGCAGTTGACGGTGACGACGCCGATGGAGCCGGTCTGCTCGCCGGAGCCGAACAGCCCGTTGCCGCGCTTGAGCAGCTCGCGCAGGTCGAGCTGGAGGCGGCAGCACATCGAACGGACGTCACCGGGCTCCATGTCGGAGTTGATGAAGTTCTGGAAGTACGGCAGGCCGTACTTCGCCGTCATCGCCCACAGCCGCTGGGCGTTCTCCGACTCCCAGGGGAAGTCCCTCGTGATGTTGTACGTCGGGATGGGGAAGGTGAACACCCGCCCGGACGCGTCGCCCTCGGTCATGACCTCCATGTAGGCGCGGTTGATCATGTCCATCTCGGGCTGCAGCTCGCCGTAGGTGAAGTCGCACGGCTCGTCGGCGACGAACGGCACCTGGTCGACGAGGTCCGCCGGGCACGTCCAGTCGAACGTGAGGTTGGTGAACGGCGTCTGCGTGCCCCAGCGCGAGGGCACGTTGAGGTTGTAGATGAGCTCCTGGATGCCCTGGCGGACCTCCCGGTACGACAGCCCGTCGAGCCGGACGTACGGCGCCATGTACGTGTCGAAGCTGCTGAACGCCTGCGCACCGGCCCACTCGTTCTGCATCGTCCCGAGGAAGTTGACGATCTGACCGATCGCCGCGCTGAAGTGCTTCGGCGGGCGCGCCTCGACCTTGCCGGGCACGCCGTTGAGCCCTTCCTGCAGCAGGGTGCGCAGCGACCACCCGGCGCAGTAGCCCGAGAGCATGTCGAGGTCGTGGATGTGGAGGTCGCCCTCGCGGTGGGCCTGCCCGACCTCGGGCGGGTACACCTCGCTCAGCCAGTAGTTGGCGATGATCTTGCCCGAGGTGTTGAGGATGAGCCCGCCCAGCGAGTAGCCCTGGTTGGCGTTGGCGTTGACGCGCCAGTCGCTGCGGTCGAGGTACTCGTCGATCGACGAGACGACGTCGACGACCGGGCGGGCGTGCGGGTCGGGCTGGGACATCCGGGCTCTCCTTCGAAGGCGCGCTGCTGTGGTGACGAGCAGAGCACCTATCCGAACGCTGGACCACAAGATGTTGTGCCGCGACACGCCTGGCGCACCACATCTTCCGGTCACTGCGGGTCCCGAGCGACGTTGGGACGGGACCTACGTCCCGTCGGGCGGGTGATGTCCGTCGACGTCGCGAGCCCGGACGAACCGCGCCCGGTCACCGGGCCGGAGCTGGGCGGCGCGCGTGACGCCCGCCGCCGTCAGCACGGCCACGACGGGGTACCCGCCCGTCACCGGGTGGTCCGGGCCGAACACGACGGGACGCCCGTCGTGCGGCACCTGCACCGCCCCGAGGACGAGCCCCTCGGATGCGAGCTCACCTGCGACGGCACGGGTGAGCGGCGGTCCGTCGAGCCGGAGCGCGACGCGGTTGCTCTCGGGGGTGACGTCCCACGCCTGGGACCACAAGCGGGTGCGGGCGTCGTCGTCGAGGTGGTCGTGGCGAGGGCCGGGGACGGCGGGCAGGCCGACGGGGACCCCGGGGTCGGGGTCGGCGACCGCCGGGTCGGGGTGGACGGCCGGGTCAGGGTGGACGGCTGGGTCAGGGTGGACGGCCGGGTCAGGGGGGACGGCCGGGTCAGGGTGGATCTCCGGGCCCGAAGGGGCCCGCGGGTCCACCCGGACGGAGGGGGCGACGAGCGGGACGTCGGGGAGGCCGTCGAACGCCGTGCCGTACGCGAGGACGTCACCGGCCCGCAGCGGGGCCGGACCGAGGGCCGACAGCACGTCGCGGGACGCCGACCCGAGCACGGG
>JAEXEM010000455.1 GCA_023401045.1 Actinomycetes bacterium | reverse complement strand
CGCCTGCGGCGCGCGCCCGGCGCACCGCCACCGCCTCCCGGCCGTCGACCTCGCGCCGCAGCCGGGCGAGCGCACGCAGCGCGCCCAGCGGGTCGTCGTCCTGCGCCTGGGCCACGAGCACCGCCATGTCGACCTCCTCCGCCGTCACGTCGCCCTCCACTCTCGTCAACCCATGTTGACGCCCGGTTCCTCCGGATGTCAACAGATGTTGACTCCCGGGACGGAGAGATCGCACCCCGACACCGTCCGCGAAGCCGATGAGGCGCAGGACCTCGCTGCCTACACTCGCAGCATGCCCGCCTCGTCCACCCCGGCACCCGACGGTGCCGTCGGCGACCCCTCGGGCACCGGCGAGGCACCACCGACGACCGCTCCAGGGACGCAGGTCGGGCCCGCCGACGCGGTGCCGACCGCACCCGTGAGGGCCGTCCGCCCCCGCGTCGACGTCCGCGACGTCCGCCCCATCCGCGTCCACCCGGCGGGCGACCTGCTCGCGGCCGTCCTCACCGCGCTCGCCGCCGTGCTCGTCACCGTCCTCGCGACGTACGCGCAGGGCACGACGACCGGTGTCGCCGAGGACGTCCAGGGCTTCGCGACGCTCCTGCGCCGCATCCTCTTCGTCCCCGTCAACGTCCTCGTCGGCTTCACGACGATCGTCGTCCCGATCGCCGTGCTCACCGAGCTCGTCCTGCGCCGCCTGGGACGTCAGCTCATCGAGGCGATCGTCGCCGGCGCGGCCGCGGTCACGCTCGTCGCCGGCGTCGTGTGGGCCTTCACGACGTTCGGCTCCGACACGCTCGTGCGCGGGCTGTCCGTGCGTCTCGAGGGCGAGTGGACGCTCACGCTGCCCGAGTACGTCGCGATGATCACCGCGCTGCTCACCGTCGCCGGCCCGCGCAACCGGCGCCGCACGGTCGTGTGGTCGTGGAACCTCCTGTGGGTGACGGTCGGCGTCGTGCTCATCACCGCCTCCGCCTCCCTCGCCGGCCTCGGTCTCTCGCTGCTCGTCGGGCGCACCGCCGGCCTCGTCGTGCGGTACGTCGGCGGCGTCGACCCCGAGCGCGCGTACGGCTCCGCGCTGCTCACGGGCATCCGCCGCGGCGGCGTCGAGCCCACGTCCGTCACGCGCGTCCCCGACCCGGTCCTCGAGTCCGACCGGTCGGCGGCGACCGTCGAGGCGCTCGCCGCGCTCCCCGAGGCCACGCCCTCACGCCTCGCCCTCGCCCGCGCGTGCGGCGACCGGCTCTACGACGTCACGACCGTCGACGGGCGGCGGATCGACCTGCTCGTCTACGACGGCGACCGCCAGGTCGTCGGCATGCTCACCCGGCTGTGGCGCAGCCTGCGCCTGCGCGGCCTCGAGGGCCGCTCCGCGCTGTCGCTGCGGCAGGCGACCGAGCGTGCGGCGCTGCTGTCCTACGCCGCGCGCGCGGCCGGGGTCCGGACCCCGCAGCTCCTCAGCATCGCCGAGGCCGAGGACTCGATGCTCCTGCTCCAGGAGAGCACCGGCGGCGCGGTACCGCTGGCCGACCTCGGCGACGTCGACGACGCCACCCTCCGGGAGATCTGGGCCCAGCTGCGGCGCGCCCACACCGCCGGCATCGCGCACCGCGCCCTCACCTCGGACGTCATCCTCGTCGAGCGCACCGCGGACGGGCCACGGGTGTGGATCACCTCGTGGGACCAGGGCGACGTCGCGTCCTCCGAGCTCGCACGGCGCCTCGACACCACCCAGCTCGTCGCGCTGCTCGCGCTGCGCGTCGGTGCCGCACGGGCCGTCGGGTCGGCCGCCGAGGTGCTGCCGGAGAGGGACATCGAGTCCGTCGGGCCGCTGCTCCAGACGGTGACGCTGCCCCGCCAGACCCGCGAGGAGATGCGCGCCCACAAGGAGGTCCTCGTCGAGCTGCGGTCCGCGCTCGTCTCGCGCCTGCCGGAGGCCGACGTCCAGCCGCAGCAGCTCGTGCGGTTCGGGGCGCGCACGATCCTCACGATCCTCCTGACGATCGTCGCCGTGTTCGTCCTGCTCACCGCGGTCAACCTCTCCGAGATCGGCAGCGTGCTCGGGCGCAGCGACTGGCGGTACTCGGCCATCGCGTTCGGGTTCGGGCTCCTCACGCTGCTCGGCGCCGCGCTGGCCTTCGTCGCCTTCTCCCCCGTGCGGCTCTCGGTGTGGCGGGCCACGCTCGTCCAGACCGCCGCGACGTTCGTCGCCCTCGCCGCACCCGCGGGGATCGGCCCGGCGGCCCTCAACCTGCGGATGCTCACCCGCCGCGGCGTCACGGTCTCGCTCGCCACCGCGACCGTCGCGCTCGTCCAGGTGAGCCAGTTCCTCACGACCGTCATCCTGCTGCTCGTCCTCAGCGTGACCTCGGGGATCCACTCCCCGACGTCGTTCTCGGTGCCCCCGGCGATCCTCGTCGTCATCGGCGCCATCGCCGCGCTCGGCGGTCTCGCGCTGCTCTTCCCCTCCGTGCGCGGCTGGGTCTACCGGACGACCGCCCCGACGGTGCGCCAGACCCTCCCGCGGCTCATCGAGGTCGTCGGCCAGCCGTGGCGGCTCGCACTGGCCGTCGGAGGCAACGTCCTCATGACGATGAGCTACGTGCTCGCGTTCGAGGCCGCGCTCAAGGCGCTCGGGCAGGACGCGTCGCTCGTCCAGGTCGCGCTCGTCTACCTCACCGGCAACACCGCCGGCTCGATCATCCCGACACCCGGCGGCGTCGGCACCGTCGAGTCCGCCCTGGCGCTCAGCCTCTCGGGCATCGCCGGCATCAACATCGGTGTCGCCACCACCGCCGCGGTGCTCTTCCGGGTGCTCACCTACTGGCTGCGCATCCCCTTCGGGTGGGCGGCCATGCGGTACCTGCAGCGCACCGGCGAGCTCTGACCCGCTCGGGAGCGGCCGCGCCCGGGCACCCCGGCGCACGACGCCGCGGCAGCGGCGCCGTGCGCAGAGGCACCGTCAGGAGGCGAGCGCCTTCGCCTTGAGCGCCTCGTACTCCTCGGGCGTGATCGCACCCTCGTCGAGCAGCTGCTTGGCGCGGGCGATGTGGTCGGCCGGCGACGGGTTCGCCACCTGCCGGATGTACTCGTCCGTCTGCTGCTTGGCCTCCGCCACCGCCGCCCGCTGCCGCTGCGCCATCCCCTTGCCGCGGGCGATGACGTAGACGAGCGCGGTGAGGAACGGGAAGACGACGAGGAAGATGATCCACACGGCCTTCCACCAGCCGCTGAGCTTGTGGTCGCTGAACAGGTCGGTGAGGATCTGCCACAGGATGATGAGGTACGCGAAGAAGAGGAAGACGTAGATCAGGACCCAGAACCAGTCCAGGAACGTGTCGAGCGCGTCCATCGGAGCCCCCCGGCTGCGGCCCGCGCCGGCGGCGGGCCATGCATTCGGAATCTAGGCCCGGCGCTCGGCTCCTGCCACAGGGAACGCCCAGGTACGACGACGCCCGGCACGGTCGGGGACCGGGCCGGGCGTGGGTCGGGGTGCGTCGCGGCTCAGGCCGCGATCTCACCGCGCTGCGCCGGGACGCTCATCGCGGCGGCCTCGAGGCGGGCCGCGATGGCAGCCCACCGGGCGACGGGGAGGGACGTGGGGCGAGCCTCGTACTCTGCGGATCCACGCTGGTCCATGGGGTGAGCCCTTCGTTCGGTAGCCCGGCTGACCGCGTGGGTCCCGTGGCTTTGCGTCCCCCCCTTGCGGAGGGTTTGCCGTTTCGCTGACAAGTCAGACATTAGACCTCACCAGCACCGACGGGGAAGGCGCCGACGTCACTTCTTCTGGACAAGGGCTCAATTCACCCGACCGGCCGGTATCCGGTACGCCGCCCGGCTCACCGAGGGGCGGCACGGCGACGGCCGGTCCACCCGGAGGAGTGACGCCCCACGGCCCTCCGGACCACGGAGGCGCGACACGTCCGGGCGACCGGCCGACGCGGACGGGCCTTACTTGAAGGCGTCCTTGACGTTCTCGCCCGCCTGCTTGAGGCTCGCCTTCGACTGCTGGGCCTCACCCTCGGCCTGACGCTCCTCGTCACCCGTGGCCTTGCCCAGCGCCTCCTTGGCCTTGCCCTCGGCCTGCTCGGCGGCGTTGCGCGCCTTGTCGTCGATGCCCATGAGGGTCTCCCTTCGTCGGTTGACCCCGCCGAGGCTAGGTCCGGTCGGCGGCGTCCGCATCCGGGACGAGACCGTCGTCCGGCCCGTCCTCGGCACGCAGCCGCGGCTCGGTGCGGCGCGCCGGTGCGAACCCCGACTTGTCGGCGTAGAAGGCCCGCACGGCGTCCATGTCCGCACGCACGTCACCGGTGAGCTCGAGCGTCGGGCCCAGGCCCGTCGTCATCGTCGTGCGGTCGACGTAGCCGAGGGTCACCGGCAGGCCCGTCGCCCGCGCGATGCGGTAGAAGCCCGACTTCCAGCCCGAGCCCGAGCGCGTGCCCTCCGGGGTGACGACGAGGTAGAAGTGGTCGCCGGCGGCGAACCGCGCGACGAGCTCGTCGACGAGACCGGCCGGGTCACGGCGGTCCACCGGGATGCCACCGAGCGCGCGCATGACCGGGCCGGCGACGCCGCGGAACAACGTGTGCTTGCCGAGCCACCGGAACGGCAGGCCGGCCTCCCACGCGATCGCGAGCATGAGGACGAAGTCCCAGTTCGACGTGTGCGGGGCACCGAGGAGGATGCCGCGCCCGTCCGTGGCCAGCCGCTCGGTGCGCAGGGTCCAGTGGCTCACCCGCCAGAACGCGCGCGCGAGCGCGCGGCGGGCCCTCACCGCTCCCCCTGCGCGCGCGGACGGTCGTGGCGGCACAGCACGAGCAACGTCATGTCGTCCTTCGAGTCGGGGTCCTGGCAGTCCGCCATGATCCGGTCGATGTCCACGGAGGCACCGGCCGCGGGGCGGTCGAACGCGTCGACGAGGCGGGCCAGGCCGTCGGCGAGAGCGGTCGACCGGGAGTCGACCAGCCCGTCGCTGTAGAGCACGAGCCCGCCGCCGGGCTCGACGTGCCACGGCTCGACGCGCGGCGCCCCCGAGCCGACCCCGATGGGCCGGTCGACGGGCACCTGCATGATCGTCGCACGCCCGTCGGCGCACAGCGTGAGCGGGCGCGGGTGGCCCGCGACGCCGACCTCGCCGTCGCCGGTGGCCGGGTCGACCGCCGCGACGACGACCGTCGCCATGTCCTCCGGCATCGTGCGCCGGGCGAGCACGTCGAGGTCGGCGAGCGCCTCGGACACCGTCGCCCCCCGCATGAGGTAGGCGCGCAGCGCGTTGCGGAGCTGGCCCATCGCCGCGGCCGCACCCAGCCCGTGACCGACGACGTCACCGACGACGACGGCGAGGCGCCCGTCGGGCAGGTCGATCGCGTCGTACCAGTCGCCGCCGACGCGGCCGCCGGCCGCCGGGGCGTACCGCGCGTGCACCGACCAGCCGGGCACCTCGGGCAGCCGTCGCGGCAGCAGCGACAGCTGCACCGCGTGCGCCGCGGCCATCTGCCAGCGGTTGCGGAGGATGACGACCTCGAGGAGGCGGTTGCGCAGGTCGTGGACGGCACGCACGTGCTCGGGCGCCCACGGCTCGCAGCGTCCGCGGACCACCTCGCGCCAGCGGTCGAACGACTTGCGTGGGCTCAGCCGCACCCGGTCGTCCTCGAGGCTGGCGAGCTTGGCGTTCTGCGGGTCCCCGCCCCAGTAGATGTCGCGCACCTGCTCGTGGCGCAGCCACGCGATGACCTGGTCGTCCGGGAGCCGCACGGCGACGAGCCCGGCGACGTCCGGCAGCGCCGCCGCGAGCCCGGGGTCCGACTGCGAGAGCGCGGTCCGCACCGTCACGTCCTCCGGCTGGGCGAGCACCCAGGAGCGCAGCGCGTCGACGTCGACCTCGTCGCCGACGACCTCGGTGCGGCCGTCCGCGACGACGACGAGCCCGTGCGCCGGGACGACCGACAGCAGCCCCGGGTCGCCCGCCAGCGCCTCGGCGAGGCCGCGGTCGGGGTC
>JAEXEM010000148.1 GCA_023401045.1 Actinomycetes bacterium | reverse complement strand
ACTGGGGCAAGGCCGGCCGCATGCGCTGGAAGGGCAAGCGCCCGACCGTCCGCGGTGTCGCCATGAACCCGATCGACCACCCGCACGGTGGTGGTGAGGGCAAGACCTCCGGTGGTCGCCACCCGGTCAGCCCGTGGGGCCAGCCCGAGGGCCGGACCCGTCGTCCGAACAAGCCGAGCGACAAGCTCATCGTGCGCCGTCGGCGCACCGGCAAGAAGCGCTGATAGGAGCCCGAGAGAATGCCTCGCAGCCTCAAGAAGGGCCCGTTCGTCGACGGCCACCTCCAGAAGAAGGTCGACGCTCAGAACGAGGCCGGCACGAAGAACGTCATCAAGACGTGGTCTCGTCGTTCGATGATCACGCCGGACTTCCTCGGCCACACGTTCGCGGTGCACGACGGCCGCAAGCACACCCCGGTGTTCGTGACGGAGTCGATGGTCGGGCACAAGCTCGGCGAGTTCGCCCCCACGCGGACGTTCCGCGGCCACGAGAAGGACGACCGGAAGGGCCGTCGCCGCTGACCCCGGTCAGCCTGGTGACGCCCTGACGGCAGAGACAAGAGAGCAGGACAGCGATGGAAGCCAAGGCGAAGGCGCGGTTCGTCCGCGTCACGCCCCAGAAGGCCCGCCGCGTCGTGGACCTCATCCGTGGCAAGCAGGCGGCCGAGGCCGTGGCGGTGCTGAAGTTCGCGCCGCAGGCCGCGGCAGAGCCCGTCCTCAAGACGGTGCAGTCCGCGGTCGCGAATGCGGTCGAGGGGGCCAAGCGCAACAGCGAGCGCCTCGACGAGGCAGACCTCTACATCTCGGAGGTCTTCGTCGACGAGGGCCCGACGCTCAAGCGCTTCCGTCCGCGCGCGCAGGGTCGCGCCGGCCGGATCAACAAGCGCACGAGCCACATCACGGTCGTCATCTCGCAGCGCGAGAAGGCGGCCTCGACCAAGGGAGGTGCCCGCTAGTGGGACAGAAGGTCAACCCGCTCGGGTACCGCCTCGGCATCACGACCGACCACCGGTCGCGCTGGTTCGCGGACTCGACGAAGCCGGGTCAGCGCTACCGCGACTACGTCCGCGAGGACGTCCAGATCCGCAAGCTCATGAGCACGGGTCTGGAGCGCGCGGGCATCGCGAAGGTCGAGATCGAGCGCACGCGTGACCGCGTCCGCGTCGACATCCACACCGCCCGCCCGGGCATCGTCATCGGGCGTCGTGGCGCGGAGGCCGACCGCATCCGCGGCGAGCTCGAGAAGCTCACGGGCAAGCAGGTCCAGCTGAACATCCTCGAGGTGAAGAACGCCGAGATCGAGGCCCAGCTGGTCGCCCAGGGCATCGCCGAGCAGCTCGCGAGCCGTGTCTCGTTCCGCCGCGCCATGCGCAAGGGCATCCAGTCCGCCCAGCGCGCCGGCGCCAAGGGCATCCGGGTGCAGGTCTCCGGCCGCCTCGGCGGTGCGGAGATGAGCCGCACGGAGTTCTACCGCGAGGGTCGTGTGCCGCTGCACACGCTGCGGGCGAACATCGACTACGGCTTCTTCGAGGCCCGCACGACCTTCGGGCGCATCGGCGTCAAGGTCTGGGTCTACAAGGGCGACGTCACCGAGAAGGAGTGGGCACGCGAGCAGGCCTCGCAGGCTCCCCGCCCCTCGCGTGGCCCGCGTGGCGACCGTGGTGACCGTGGTGACCGTGGTCCTCGCGGCGGCGGTCGTCGTACCGAGCGTCAGGACGCCCCCGCCGCGGCCGCCGAGCAGGCGCCCGCGGAGCAGGCGCCCACCGAGTCCGGAACGGAGGCCTGAGCCGTGCTGATCCCGCGCCGGCTGAAGCACCGCAAGCAGCACCACCCCAAGCGCTCCGGCGCTGCCACGGGTGGCACGACGATCGCCTTCGGTGAGTACGGCATCCAGGCTCTCGAGCCCGCCTACGTCACCAACCGGCAGATCGAGGCTGCTCGTATCGCCATGACCCGCCACATCAAGCGTGGGGGGAAGGTCTGGATCAACATCTACCCGGACCGTCCGCTCACGAAGAAGCCCGCCGAGACCCGCATGGGTTCCGGCAAGGGCTCGCCCGAGTGGTGGATCGCCAATGTCAAGCCGGGTCGAGTGATGTTCGAGCTCGCCGGTGTCCCGGAGCCGCTCGCGCGTGAGGCCATGCGCCGCGCGCAGCACAAGCTCCCGATGAAGACACGTTTCATCGTGCGCGAGGGTGGTAACTGATGGCTATCGGAACCAAGGATCTGGCTCCCAGCGAGCTGGACGCCTTCGACGACGAGAAGCTGGTCGCCGAGCTGAAGAAGGCCAAGGAGGAGCTGTTCAACCTCCGCTTCCAGTCCGCGACCGGCCAGCTCGAGAGCCACGGGCGTCTCAAGGCCGTCCGCCGCGACATCGCGCGCATCTACACGATCCTGCGCGAGCGCGAGCTCGGCATCCGTACCGCCCCGAGCGCGGAGTGAGGCACCCATGACCACGAAGCACGAGCACACGACGGCGACGTCCGAGCACCGCGCGTACCGCAAGACGCGTCGCGGCTACGTCGTCTCGGACAAGATGGACAAGACGGTCGTCATCGAGGTCGAGGACCGCGTCAAGCACCCGCTCTACGGCAAGGTCATCCGCCGCACGAGCAAGGTGAAGGCGCACGACGAGCTCAACGCCGCCGGCATCGGCGACCTGGTCGAGATCATGGAGACCCGGCCGCTGTCGGCGACGAAGCGCTGGCGCGTCGTCGAGATCCTCGAGAAGGCCAAGTGACACGGGCCGGCGGCCCCTCGCGGGGTCGCCGGCACCTGCAAGCAGCACCACGACAGTTGCCCACGACGCGGACGGGTCCGCCCGCCCGCGGCGTGTGCACCACGGCAACCATCCGTATGGCCAGGCTCGCCGCCACCGTGCGACCGAGAACCCGCCAGACGACAGGAGTAGCTAGATGATCCAGCAGGAGTCGCGACTGCGTGTCGCCGACAACACGGGTGCGAAGGAGATCCTCTGCATCCGTGTGCTCGGCGGCTCCGGCCGTCGCTACGCCGGTATCGGCGACGTCATCGTCGCCACCGTCAAGGACGCGATCCCCGGCGGCAACGTCAAGAAGGGCGACGTCGTCAAGGCGGTCGTCGTGCGCACCCGCAAGGAGCGCCGGCGCCCGGACGGCTCGTACATCAAGTTCGACGAGAACGCCGCGGTGATCCTCAAGAACGACGGCGAGCCGCGCGGCACCCGCATCTTCGGCCCCGTGGGCCGCGAGCTGCGCGACAAGAAGTTCATGAAGATCATCTCGCTGGCGCCGGAGGTGCTCTGACCATGGCGAAGATCAAGAAGGGCGACCTCGTCGTCGTCATCTCCGGCCGTGACAAGGGCCAGCAGGGCCGCGTCCTCGAGGTGCTCCCCGAGACGCAGCGCGTGGTGGTCGAGGGCGTGCAGCGCGTGCAGAAGCACACGAAGGCCGGTCAGACGGCCCGCGGCACCCGCACCGGTGGCATCGAGACGATCGAGGCCCCCATCCACATCAGCAACGTGATGCTCGTGGACCCGGAGACCAAGAAGGGCACCCGGGTCGGCTACCGCACCGAGCAGGTCGAGCGCGACGGGCGGACCCGCACGGTCCGCGTCCGTGTCGCCAAGCGCTCCGGTAAGGACATCTGATGACCGAGACCACCATCGAGGCCCCGGCGCAGCCGCGCCTCAAGACGCGCTACAACGACGAGATCAAGCCGGCGCTGTTCGAGCAGTTCTCGCACGAGAACATCAACCAGGTCGCGCGGCTCGTCAAGGTCGTCGTGAACATGGGTGTCGGTGACGCGGCGAAGGACTCGAAGCTCATCGAGGGCGCGATCCGCGACCTCACGCAGATCACGGGTCAGAAGCCGCAGGTCACCAAGGCCCGCAAGTCCATCGCGCAGTTCAAGCTGCGTGAGGGCATGCCGATCGGTGCGCACGTCACGCTGCGCGGCGACCGGGCCTGGGAGTTCCTCGACCGTCTGCTCAACATCGCGCTCCCGCGCATCCGCGACTTCCGCGGTCTGTCGCCCAAGCAGTTCGACGGGCACGGGAACTACACCTTCGGCCTCGTGGAGCAGTCCGTGTTCCACGAGATCGACCAGGACAAGATCGACCGTGTCCGCGGTATGGACATCACGGTCGTGACGACCGCGACGACGGACGACGAGGGCCGTGCGCTCCTCAAGCTCCTCGGCTTCCCGTTCAAGGAGAACTGACATGGCGAAGACCGCCCTCATCAACAAGGCGGCCGCGAAGCCGAAGTTCGCGGTCCGCGCCTACACGCGCTGCCAGAAGTGCGGTCGCCCGCACTCGGTGTACCGCAAGTTCGGCCTGTGCCGGATCTGCGTGCGGGAGATGGCCCACCGTGGCGAGCTCCCCGGCGTGACGAAGAGCAGCTGGTAAGAACCACCGGACGTCGGTAGGTCCGCGGCCCCTCCGGGGGCCGCGGATACCCCGGCGAGAAAGGGCTGACGCCCGATGACCATGACCGACCCGATCGCAGACTTCCTCACGCGTCTGCGCAACGCGAACTCGGCGCACCACGACACGGTGACGATCCCGTTCTCGAAGCTCAAGAGCCACATCGCCGAGATCCTGCAGGCCGAGGGCTACATCTCGGGCTGGACCGTCGAGGACGCCCCCGTGGGCAAGAACCTCACGATCACCCTGAAGTACGGCCCCAACCGCGAGCGTGCGCTCGCCGGCGTCAAGCGCGTGTCCAAGCCGGGCCTGCGCGTGTACGCCAAGTCGACCAACCTGCCGAAGGTGCTCGGCGGCCTGGGCGTGGCGATCCTGTCCACGTCCTCCGGCCTGCTCACCGACAAGCAGGCAGCCAAGAAGGGTGTGGGCGGGGAAGTCCTCGCCTACGTCTGGTAAGCCCCGAGACGAGAGGAGAACAGCCATGTCCCGAATCGGCAGGATCCCCGTCCCGGTGCCGGCAGGCGTCGACGTGACGATCGACGGCCGCGACGTGACGGTCAAGGGCCCGAAGGGCTCGCTCAGCCACACGGTCGCCGCCCCCCTGACGGTGGACCGCGACGACGCAGGAGCGCTCGTCGTGACGCGCCCCGACGACGAGCGTCTGTCGCGCTCGCTGCACGGCCTCACCCGCACGCTGCTGGCCAACCTGGTCACCGGCGTGACGGAGGGCTACACCAAGAAGCTCGAGATCGTCGGCACCGGTTACCGCGTGACGGCGAAGGGTGCCAACCTCGAGTTCGCGCTCGGCTTCAGCCACCCCGTCGTCGTCGAGCCGCCGGCGGGCATCACGTTCGCCGTCGAGACCCCGACGAAGTTCTCGGTCGAGGGCATCGACAAGCAGCAGGTGGGCGAGGTCGCCGCGAACATCCGCAAGATCCGCAAGCCCGAGCCGTACAAGGGCAAGGGTGTGCGCTACGCGGGCGAGAACGTGCGCCGCAAGGTCGGAAAGGCTGGGAAGTAAGCCATGGCTATCGGCATCAAGGGCAAGGGCACGTCCATCGCCCGTCGTCGCCGCCACCTGCGCCTTCGCAAGAAGGTCGTCGGTACGGCCGCTCGTCCCCGCCTCGTCGTGACGCGCTCGGCGCGTCACATCACGGCCCAGGTCGTCGACGACGCGATCGGTCAGACCGTCGCGTCCGCGTCGACCCTCGAGGCCGACCTGCGCGCCACCGACGGCGACAAGACGGCCAAGGCGAAGAAGGTCGGCGAGCTCGTCGCCGCCCGCGCCAAGGCGGCCGGTGTCGAGGCGGTCGTGTTCGACCGCGGCGGCAACAAGTACCACGGCCGCGTGGCCGCGGTGGCCGACGGCGCCCGCGAGGGTGGTCTGGCCCTGTGACGACGAACTCCGCATCGAAGAAGAGGACTTTCTGATGGCTGCTCCTCAGCGCAGCAACACCGGTGCCGGCGGCACCGGCGGCGACCGCCGCGACGGCGGCCGTCGTGACGGCGGGCGGCGCGGTGACGCCGCCGAGAAGAGCGCGTTCGTCGAGCGCGTCGTGACGATCAACCGTGTCGCCAAGGTCGTCAAGGGCGGCCGCCGCTTCAGCTTCACCGCGCTCGTCGTGGTGGGCGACGGTGACGGCACGGTCGGCGTCGGCTACGGCAAGGCCAAGGAGGTGCCCGCGGCGATCGCCAAGGGTGTCGAGGAGGCGAAGAAGAGCTTCTTCCGCGTCCCCCGCATCCAGGGCACCATCCCGCACCCCGTCCAGGGTGAGGCCGCGGCCGGTGTCGTCTTCCTGCGCCCCGCGTCCCCGGGTACCGGTGTCATCGCCGGCGGTCCGGTGCGTGCGGTGCTCGAGTGCGCCGGCATCCACGACGTGCTGAGCAAGTCGCTCGGGTCGTCCAACGCGATCAACATCGTGCACGCCACGGTCGAGGCCCTGCGCTCCCTCGAGGAGCCGGAGGCGGTGGCCGCCCGTCGCGGGCTGCCCCTCGACCACGTGGCCCCGCACTCGCTCCTGCGTGCGCAGGCCGAGGGCCGGGCCGCCGCGGCTGCCGCGAAGGCAGGTGCGTGATGGCGCGTCTCAAGGTGACCCAGACCCGGTCCGCCATCGGCGGCAAGCAGAACCAGCGCGACACGCTGCGCACCCTGGGCCTCAAGCGGATCGGCGACGTCGTCGTCAAGGAGGACCGTCCTGAGATCCGCGGCATGGTCAAGACGGTGACGCACCTCGTCGCGGTCGAGGAGGTCGAGTGACCATGGCCGACGACAAGAAGGCCGACGAGAAGGTGACGGAGACCGAGGCCCCCAAGGCCAAGGCCCCCGCCAAGAAGCCCGCCGCCAAGAAGGCTGCCGCCGACAAGCCGGCCGCCGCCTCGGCGGAGAAGGCCACGACCGAGGCTGCGGCCGCGGAGAAGGCCCCGGCGAAGAAGGCTCCGGCCAAGAAGGCCCCGACGGCTGCCGCCAAGGCCGCCGCCGAGGCTGCCGCGCAGCCCGGCAACGGTGGCACCCTGCGGGTGCACCACCTGCGTCCGGCCCCCGGCGCCAAGACCGCCAAGACCCGCGTGGGTCGTGGTGAGGCGTCGAAGGGCAAGACGGCCGGTCGCGGCACCAAGGGCACGAAGGCCCGCTACCAGGTGCCCGAGCGCTTCGAGGGTGGGCAGACGCCGCTGCACATGCGGATGCCCAAGCTCCGTGGCTTCAAGAACCCGTTCCGGGTCGAGTACCAGGTCGTCAACCTCGACAAGATCTCGGCGCTCTACCCCGACGGTGGCGACGTCACCGTCGCCGACCTCGTCGCCAAGGGTGCGGTCCGCAAGGGCCGTCCCGTCAAGGTGCTCGGGGACGGGGAGCTGACCGTCAAGGTCGCCGTCGACGTGGACAAGTGCTCCGCGTCGGCGAAGGAGAAGATCGAGGCCGCCGGCGGGAGCGTCGCGCAGGGCTGAGCACCTGCCTGACGTCCGCACGCGGACAGCACGCAGCGGGCGGTCCCGGGTGAGATCCCGGGGCCGCCCGCTTCGTCGTACCACCGGGGCAGCCGGGGCCCGCACGGGCGGGGCGGGACCCGCCCGGCACTCGCGCCGCGCCGGTCCGGTGCGGCAGCGTCCCCGTCCCGACGCGTGTGGGTGATGTCACGGCTGCGACGGGACCTCGGTCCCGTCGCAGCCCCCCCCCCGGCGCCGCGGCGGGGGGGGCAAGCGG